>CANQEC010000027.1 GCA_947594335.1 uncultured Lachnospiraceae bacterium | reverse complement strand
GGGAGAAGAGTCTGAAGCAGACAACAGAAATGGTGTGGAAATTATCGGCTGTGGAAATGCACAAAGGAGGTCAAAAATGAAAAGAAGGATTTTATCTGTCCTGCTTGCAGGTTTTTTGCTTTTGCAGGGAAGCATGCCGGCCATGGCAGAAGAGCTGATATCTGACGGAAATGAGTGGATGGCGGCAGACGCGGCGGACACTGTTCAGGCTGAAAATTCAGAGATTTTTGCGGGGGAAGAATCGCAAAATGCAACGAAGCCGGGAGAAATTCCGGATGTGGAAGATTTGGCGGCGGAGATTTCCGGGGAAGATACCTCTGCGGCGGATGTGATCCTGGATGAGGAAGATCCGCAGGCGGACACAGTGACAGAAGAAAATTCGGAGGGGGAATCCCCGGAGACGGAAATTTCGGAACCGGAAGCCGGACCGGAAGAAAGCGGGGATGAGGGCGCCCTTTTGGAGGAAGGCCCTGCGGAGCTTGTGATTGAGGCGGCCGAGGAGGTTGAACTGCTGGATGCGGACGCGTATATGCCGGACACCGCGGACAACGCGCCGGTGGCGGTCAGCGAACAGAATTTTCCGGACGAAAGATTCCGGACGTATGTGAAAGAGAATCTGGATACGGACAAAAACGGCACGCTGAGCGCGGCGGAGATCGCTGCGGTTACCAGTATCGAGATAAAGGGAGCAAAGGCAGGTACGAAATGGGAAACGGTCAGCGATCTGACCGGTATTGAATATTTTACTTCCCTGCAGAGCCTGGACTGCAGCAATAATAAATTGAAAACGCTGGACGTGAGCAAAAATCCGGCTCTGACGGAAATAAAATGCGGCAATAACGAACTGGCAAGCCTTGATGTGAGAAAGAATTCAAAACTGACCGTGCTGAACTGTACCAATAATCAGCTGACAAGCCTCGACCTGAGTAGCTGTCTGTCTCTGACGGATCTGAACTGCAGGCAGAATCAGCTTACAGATCTGAAAATGAACCAGAACACGAAGCTGACATCTCTTGACTGCGGCAAAAACCAGCTGACGAGTCTTGATCTTGGCTGGACGGAGAATCTGGCCACTCTGTTCTGCGATTCAAATCAGCTTACGGATCTGAATGTGAGTCCGTGTGCGCAGATTCAGACAATTTCCTGCGGCTCAAACAAGCTGAAAAGGCTGACGATTGGGACGGGCACGGCACTTCTGGAGCTGAACTGCGAGGACAATCAGCTGACCAGTCTCGATGTGAGCGGATATTCCAAATTAAGGCTGGTGGACTGTTCCCGCAATCAGCTGACCAGTCTTGTGATCGGGAAGCACAGCGGACTGAATACGATTGAATGCCAGGAGAATCAGCTTACGGACATCAATGTAAGTGAGGATGTCGGTCTGCAGAACATAATCTGCAATTCAAACCAGCTGACAAAGCTTGACCTGTCGAAAAATAAGTATATATCCTGGCTGGACTGTTCGGACAACCGGATCGAAACTCTGAATCTGTGCAGCACGGTAGATCGGCAGTACGGCCATACCATAAAGCAGATCATCTGTGAGAACAATCAGCTTTCGGCGCTGGATGTATCGGAGCATACGCTTCTTGAAATCCTGAACTGCGCCAACAACCGGATCGAGAGCCTGAATGTGAGCGGCTGTAGTAACATGACCGGACTGGACTGCGAGAATAACCGGCTGGCAGGTCTGGATCTCAGCCAAAACACGGCGCTGCAGTATCTCATATGCGGCTCGCTTGTGAGAGAGCTTCCGACTTGTTCACTGGGCGGAAGCCGGCAGGTCGATCTGACCGGGCTGCTGAAGAAAGAGGAATTGTCCAGGGTGACGGTTACTGCTTCGGGTGCGGTTTATCAGAACGGAGTCATCAGATTTTCCGGCTCTGTTCCGGGCGAGGTCAGTTATCAGTATGACACGAAAGCGCCTGCTTCTGCGGTGGCGGGGCAGAAGATCATCACGGTGACGCTGAAATTTGCTCCGCACAGCTATAAAACAGTCGTAGATGATCCTGCGACATGCACAAAGACTGGCCGCCAGCATCAGGAATGTTCTGTGTGCGGGGATAAAAAGGCAGCTGAAACAATCCCTATGGAGGAGCACAAATATAAGACGGTTGTGGATAACCCAGCGACGTGTACACAGCCTGGCAGTCAGCATCAGGAATGTTCTGTGTGCGGGAACAAAAAGGCAGCTGAGACAGTTCCCGCGCTGGGTCATGTGTATGGTGCAGTTACCAATAATCCGGTGACCTGTACGCAGTCTGCGCTCCAGTATCACAGATGCATTATATGTGGATATGAGGAGGAGGCAGGGGAGACCCCTGCGGCGCCCCACAGCTTCGGCGCGGCAGCCGAACAGCCCGCGACATGCGCACAGCCCGGCCGCCGGTATTATAAATGCGCGGTGTGCGGATATGAAGAGACGCTGGAGACAATCCCCGCGACAGGACACAGTTTCGGCGCGGCCGCCGAGCAGCCTGCGACATGTACACAGTCCGGGCGCCGGTACCGTAAATGCGCGGTGTGCGGATATGAGGAGACGCTGGAAGTGATCCCTGCGGCAGGACACACCTACGGGGAATATGTCGTTGTCCAGGAGCCGACTGTGGCGAAAACAGGGCTCGAGACGCGTACCTGCAGCGTATGCGGGGCGGCTGAGAGCAGGGAGCTGGGAAAACTGAAGGCGACGATTAAGCTGAGCGCCAGCAGCATCGTTCTGAAGAAAAAGCAGTCAACAAGCAAGCTGACAGTGTCCGGGCTGGCAAAGGGCGACAAGGTTGTCTCCTGGAAATCGGGAAATACAAAGATTGTGACGGTTAAAAGCACAGGAAACCGGAAAAAATGTACACTGACGGCAAAGAACAAAACCGGCAGCGCAAAGATCACGGTCACTCTGGCGAGCGGACTGAAAAAGAAGATCACGGTTACCGTACAGAAAGGCGATGTCAAGACGAAAAAGATTTCCGGACTGGAGAAGACGCTGACTCTCGCCAAGGGAGAGAAGATTACGCTCAAACCGGTGATCACACCGATCACTTCGCTGCAGAAGGTGACATATCAGTCCGCCAATAAAAAGATTGCTTCGGTCAGCGCAAAAGGAGTGGTTAAAGCGCTCAAAACCGGCAAGACGAAGATAACAGTGAAATCAGGCAGTAAAAAGTTTGTAATTACAGTGAACATAAAAAAGAACATAAAAGAATCTGATAAAAAATAATAAAATTGCCGATTATAGCAAATACGTCTTGAGTCAGACCGAAATATGTGGTAAATTATAGGGAACTATAGTGTACACTTAAGCATAGGTTGTTCAGGTTTGCTCATGGAGGTTAATGCATAATGGATGAAAAAAAATACGAGGCCTTAAAAATAGAGAATCAGCTCTGCTTCCCTCTGTATGCGTGTTCCCGGGATGTCATTAAGCGGTATAAGCCGTTTCTCGACAAAATTGGCCTGACCTACACCCAGTATATTACGATGATGGTTATGTGGGACAGAAAAGAGGTGAATGTAAAAGAGCTGGGGAGGCGCTTGTATCTGGACTCCGGCACGCTGACGCCTCTGCTGAAAAAGCTGGAATCAAAAGGATTCCTGACCCGCAAACGTTCCACGGAGGATGAGAGGAATCTGATCATCTCCATTACGGAAAAAGGGGAGCTTCTGAAAGAGGAAGCGCTGGAAATACCGGAAAAGCTGGCACAGAGTCTGCCTCTGGACCAGGAAGAAGCGGCTGAGCTCTACCGCATGCTTTATAAACTGCTTGCGGGCTGACAGGCGGCGGATGAACCGGAGAAACTGCAGGGCCGTCTGAAGGATGTGTTGTATCCGATGCGCGGCGTTTGCGTGACATGCAGTGTGGGTCAAAAGATTCCCGCACTGCATGTTTGTCTATATGCGCAGGCCAGCATATAGAAAATTCAGTATTAACGCAGCAGAATTTTCCTTTTTTCTTTTGCTGTTATGTTGTATAATAGGATAGAAATGATGCCAGGCGCGAACCGGATCTTCCGGACGGCGTGGCGGACAAATTATATCAGGGGGGTTATACGATGGAGCTTACACTTTACAAATACCACAGTTTTGGAAATGATTATCTGATTTATGACAGCACAAAAAATTCCTATGAACTTACCGTTGAGGATATCCGGAATATCTGCGACCGCCGTTTTGGTATGGGAGCCGACGGTATTCTGATCGGACCTGTGCAGATGTTTGGAAAGACCGGGGTGAAGATATACAATCCGGACGGCAGCGAGGCTGCCATCAGCGGAAACGGACTTTGCATTTTTGCAAAGTATCTCAAGGACGCCGGCTATTCCATGAAGAAGGATTTTGTTCTGCAGACGGTGAGCCGTGAGGTGGCAATTCATTATCATAATGAAGAAGCAACCGAGATGACGGTCTCCATGGGAAAACTGTACTGCGGACAGACAGGAGAAGGCCATGAGGAGATCGGGAAGCCGATTCCGATTGAATATAATGGCAAAAAGTACGAGGGGACCTGCGTCTGGATGGGAAATCTGCACTGCATTATCCCGATGGATGAGATCTCAATGGAGGCCGTCTGCAAGATTGGAAAAGAGCTGGAGACCTGCGGCCGGTTCCCGGACGGGATCAATACACAGCTTATTCAGATCAAAGATAAAAATCACATCAACACGGAGGTTTACGAGCGCGGCGCCGGATATACCTACGCGTCCGGCAGCAGCTGCTGTGCGGCGGCAGGCGCGGCCTACCGGATGGGACTTACGGATCCGAAGGTTTTTGTGTCGATGCCGGGCGGAGAACTGCTTGTCGATATTGATGAAGATATGAACGCTCAGATGAAAGGCCGGGCGGATAATATCGGAAGGATGATCCTGTCGGATGAATTTCTCAGGAAATACAATATAATGACCGGCGAGGATGAAATTTAGAAAACACTGATGAAAATGTTTCCTGTATTGCGAAGCCCGCGGGCCTTAAGGCGCCGCGGGCATAATTTTAATATTGAAATTTCTTTTTAAATATGATAAAGTATGTTTATCATAAAATATCTCTATTAATAATCTCAAATCTATTTTATTAATCTATGAATATCAGATTATATTCCTAAAGAGATTTTCACTATTTTTTTAACAGCATCTGTTCTGTTTGTTTGAATTGTGCTATAATTACGAAAGGAAGAAAAGCCTATGAGCGATGACCGAAAAACAAAGAATTTAATACCTTTAAAAGACCTGAACCTGAGCAGCCGGTTTTTGTTTGACGAAGTAATGGAAGATCCGTTGACGCGTCAGGAAACACTCAGCATCATTTTTGACAGAGAAATTCCTCTTCTCAATTATAATGAAACAGAAAAAGAATTCCGGGTATCCCCTCTTATCCGTTCCATACGCATGGATGTTTTTTCAATGGATGAAGAGAAAATTGTGTATGGGACAGAAATGCAGGACATCCGTAAGACGGATATCGCAAAAAGAAGCAGATATTATCAGGCTCTGATGGATACCTCTCTTCTGGAGCCGGGAATACCGAATTATAATCTGCTGAATAATTCTTATCTGATCCTGATTTTGACATTTGATCTGTTTGGATATGGTAAATATCGGTATACGTTTTCTCCCCAGTGTGAAGAAATACCTCAGTGTCGGCTTCAGGACGGAGCAGTCAGGATTTTTTTGAATACGAAGGGAACCGATGATTCCCAGGTTTCCCGTGATCTGATTGAATTTCTGCATTATATTGAGAATACGACGGATGATGCTGCCAGAAATGCGCATAGTGACCGGATACGGAGAATTCATAACCGTGTAAAAAAGGTGAAGGCGAACGAGGAGATAGGAGTTAAGTATATGCAGGCGTGGGAAGAACAGTATTATGCGAAGCAGGAAGCGAGAGAAGAGGGGCTGGCGGAAGGAAGAGCAGAAGGAAGGGCAAAAGGGATAGCGGAAGGAAGAGCGGAAGGAAGAGTGGAAGGAAGAGCGGAAGGAAGAGCAGAAGGGATAACGGAAGGAAGAATAGAAGCAAGAGAAACCTTAAATAAACTGATCAAACGGCTTTTGGATGATAATCGTCTGGAAGATATAAAAAAATCAGTGGAAGATGAGATATACCAGGATAAGCTGCTGAAAGAGTACGGTCTGTTTACAGATACGGCAGGAGAAGCAGGTATGAGGATCAGAAAGACGACGCTGAATGACCTGGATGCGGTAATGAAAATTTACGCGCGGGCGCGCGGCTTTATGGCGGAAACCGGCAACCCGACACAGTGGAAAGATTCCTATCCTTCCGAGGAACTGATCCGGAGGGATATTGCGGATGGAGCAAGCTATGTATGTGTCGAAAAAAGGAGTGGAGATACAGGTGCGGATGAAAATGGAAGCAGTGAGGATTCCGAGGTCATAGAAGCGGTTTTCATGTATGATATGCGCGAGGATCCCACGTATGCGGTGATTGAGGACGGCGCGTGGCCGAATGACAGGCCGTATGGGGTTCTTCACCGGATCGCGGGCAGCGGCAGGAGAAAGGGAGTCGCCTCTTTCTGTATGCAGTGGTGCTTTGCGCAGTGTGGGAATCTGAGGTGCGATACGCATGACAATAATAAGATCATGCAGCATGTGCTGAAAAAAAACGGGTTTGAATACTGCGGCCGCATTTATGTGGAGGACGGATCGCCGAGAGTGGCGTTCCAGAAAGTGAGATAAATTGCTATAAACCCTCCGGGGGCGCTGAATGCCCAGTGGACATTCGTTCAGCGCCGACCGGAACAAAGTGGAGATGCGCGCGAATTTGAAGCGGAAAATGCCGCCCAAGCGGCACAAATTCGGCGCAGGGAACGAGCAAAACGAAAATCGTTTTGTCGTTCCCTATAACTGATATTGTGTGAACTGCAGATAAAATAAAAATAAACGGGTCATGGATATGGAGGCGGTAAAATTGGAGCGGGAACAGATTTATCGGCTGCTGTGTCAGGTGCAGAGCGGCGAGGTTTCTCCGGATAAAGCGGCGGACAGTCTGAAGCTGGAGATGGAGCCGGAGATGCAGGTAGGGAACTATGCGGATATTGATCTTCACCGGGAACAGCGGCAGGGAATGCCGGAGGTCATATATGGAGAAGGGAAAAGCGCGGAACAGATTGCGGGGATTGCCGCGGCTATGAAGAAGAAGGATATTCCCAATATTATGATCACAAGGCTGTCGCAGGAGAAAGCGGAGCTGCTTCATTCCTATGAGGGGCTGGACCTGGAATATGAGCCGGTTCCCCATATAGGATTTGTGAATCGGAAGGATACAGAGAAAAAAGGAAAAATTGCGGTTGTGGCTGCCGGAACGAGCGATCTTCCTGTTGCGGAGGAAGCAGCCGTCACGGCTGAGACATACGGGAATTATGTGGAACGTGTCTATGATGTCGGAGTTGCGGGACTCCATCGTCTGCTCCATCGTCTGCCGGCGCTGGCCGACGCGAACGTAGTGATCGCGGTCGCCGGAATGGAAGGAGCTCTTGTCAGCGTTATCGGCGGGCTTGTCCGCTGTCCGGTCATCGGCGTGCCGACCAGCGTCGGGTATGGCGCTAATTTCGGCGGACTTGCGGCGCTGCTGTCCATGCTGAATTCCTGTGCGAGCGGGGTGAGCATTGTGAATATCGACAATGGATTCGGGGCCGGAGTGCTGGCGGCGAAAATCAACCGGCAGTCGGTGCATGAATAGACAGGCAGCAGATATTTTGAGCCTGAGCCTGCAGCAAGGGTTCTGGTTTTACAGGAGTGTTATGTGAGGTTTAAGTCCCTCACGATCGAACTTTTTGCGCGCATCGTTCTGATTTTACAGGAGCGTCACGTGAGAGGATCAAATATCGTTCTGATTTCACAGGAGCATTACGCGAGAGAATCAAATGTTCTGCGGGATTGTGCTGCGGCAGGAAAGGTAACATGCGATGAGAATATACGATATTTCGAAAGAACTGTTTTCAGCGGAAGTTTATCCGGGAGATCCGGTGCCGTTTCGCGCGGATTTTGCTTCCTATAACAGTACGCCTCCGTCTGTCTGCCAGGTATCGGGGATTGTGATGGGCAGCCACAGCGGGACGCATCTGGATGCGCCGCTGCATTTCTGTCCCGGTGGGCGCGATACGGAGAACATGGATCTGGAGCGCTGTATCGGGAAATGCAAGGTGGTAAGCGCAGAGAGCGAAGTGGCGCCGGAGCAGATGAAGAAATTTCTCTCTGACGGGACAAAACGTCTGCTGATTAAGGGAGATGTGGTATTCGGTTCTGAGACGGCGCAGGTCATGTGCGAAGCGGATCTGTGGTGCATTGGCGTGGAGACGATGACAGTCGGAACGAAGGAGAGCCAGACCTCGGTGCATCAGATCCTTCTGCGCCATGAGGTTGTGATTCTTGAAAGCCTGGTGCTTGCAAAAGTGCCGGAAGGAGAGTATTTTCTGTCGGCGCTGCCGCTGCGCATGGCAGGGGGCGACGGATCGCCGGTGAGGGCGGTGCTGATTGCGGAATGATTATTTGATAGAACAGAAGAGGATTCCCGGTAAGACTGTTTACAATCCTATATGGGACTGACTGTAAAGCGTTTAAAAGTTTCCGTGGGCAACGAGTCATCACACGTTTGCGTGAGTTTATCTTATTTGCCAAATGGTAAAAATAATATAGTGTTACATAGAAACTTATGGTAGAATAAATATCGTTGCCGTCCCTGATCTAGTGACTAATCTGGTAACAGAAAGGGGGCGTTCTCATGAATGAAGCATTGTCTTTTGTATTTACCGTCGCGGCTGGTGTAGTTGTCCACTATATCATCAAATGGTTAGACGGAAGAAACAAGCGGTAACTAACCTACAGGAAGCTCAGCCTGTATAAAAAATAGAGAAGACCCCCCCAACAGGGTCCAGCTGTTGGGGGGGTCGCTTTGTTCTCATGAACAAGCATTGCCTTGTGCCTTTCGGCATTTAAATTATATGTATCTAAGAGTCATAATATGCTCTTATTACGTGATTATAGTGTAATAACAGATAAAATACAAGGAAATATTTTTAGATTTAAAGTAATGTACTAAAATAAATACAATTGGAGCATTAATTAATGAGGCGAAGAGATCAAATACTAATACAAGCTTGATGACTGACCAGATAGATAAATTTTGATCTGCGAGAAGCCAAAACTTGTGCGGCGTGTTTTGGCTCTGAAATTATTGTTAAAACAAAAAACAACAATTAAAATATAAACGTCCGATTATCAATATATGGGTAGACAACCAGGCGAAACTGCCGTATAATTATAACAAATTTAAACATTTGCTGGTTATGACCAGCTTTTTACAAGTTCCGAAAGGATTAATAGAGAAACCGGTGTAAATCCGGTACGATCCCGTCACTGTGATAGGGAGTCTTCGAACATTATGTCACTGGGTCTTCAGGAGAGGATCTGGGAAGGCGTTTGAAGATGATGATCTTAAGTCAGGAGACCTGCTTGTAAAAATCTTAAGGCATGATTCTTACGGTCGATAAGAAACGTCTTTTTTTCGTGCATCTTTATGCAGGTCAGTTCTTTATTTTCCGTAAAAATCACCCACGGCACAATTAAATCGGCAACCCCGCTGCAGGCAATGGAGCATCAAATTTGCAGTATCGTTTAAGAAGAGAGCTTATTGGCTCTTGCGGTATCTGCCGGACATATGCTGTCCGGTTTTGCACCGCAGACATGCGACAGCTTATTGCCAGCGGGGACAGAGCACTGAACAAAGAGGGTAGGAACAATGACAAAGGAAGAAGAGTACAGAAAACACGCTCCGGATGAGGAATGTGACTGCGGCGAGGAACACGGTCACAATCATGGAGACGAGTGCGGTTGCGGGGAAGACCACGATCACGATCACGGACACAGTCACGAGGGCGAGTGCGGGTGTGGGGAAGACCACCACCATGGCCATGACCATGGAGACGAATGCGGGTGTGGCGAGGACCACGATCACGGACACAGTCATGAGGACGAGTGCGGGTGCGGGGAAGACCACCACCATGACCATGGGGATGAGTGCGGGTGCGGCCACGATCACAGCCACAGCCATCATGCCGCGGGGCATCCGGATGACTGTGACTGCGAGATCTGCCATCCGCATGAGGATTACTGCGATGTCTGCGGGGAGAGCCTCGCGAACTGTACCTGCGAGATGCCGGACGCGGCAAACAAAAAGCGGGTGTACATACTGGACAACCTCGGCTGCGCCAACTGCGCCGCCAAGATGGAGGCCAAGATCAAGGCTTTGCCGGAGGTTGATTACGCGACAATCACTTATTCCACAAAACAGCTGAGAATCTCAGCACCGGATCCGGATGCGCTGCTTCCGACGATCCAGGATATCTGCAAATCAATTGAGTCGGGCGTTATCGTAAGACCGAGAACCCGCAGAGTTCCGAACGCGGCCCCGACCATTTCCAGCGAGGAGAAGCACGGAAAAGCGGGAAAGAAGAAATTTTCGGTCCCGAAAGAGAAGCTGGAGCTGCTCAGCATTATCCTCGGCGCCGTACTGTTTGTGGCGGCAGAAGTCATTCATGAGAGCAGCGGAGGAGAGAGCTTCCCGCCGCTGATGGTTGTCGTATGTATTGCCGCTTATCTGATCCTGGCCGGGAAAATCATTCTGGCGGCGTTTACGCAGGGCCGGATTTTCGATGAGAATTTTCTGATGACAGTCGCGACGGTTGGAGCGCTCGCCACACAGAATTATCTTGAGGCGATCGGCGTGATCCTGTTCTACCGCATCGGCCAGTATTTTGAACACCGCGCGGTGGAAAACAGCCGCAAGGCGATCATGGGCGCGATCGACATGCGTCCCGACGTGGTGAATCTGGTGATCGGGGATGAGATCAAGGTGATCGACGCGGAATCGGCGGTCGTCGGTGATATCCTGCTTGTCCGCCCGGGCGACCGGATTCCGCTGGACGGCGTCATCGTCGAGGGCGAGAGCCGGATCGACACATCCCCTGTGACGGGCGAGCCAGTGCCGGTGGCAGCAGGCTACGGCGACGAGGTGACGTCGGGCTGCGTGAATACTTCGGGCCTGATTAAGATCCGTGTGGAGAAGCTGCTGGAGGAATCCATGGTCACGAAGATCCTGGATTCCGTGGAGAACGCGGCCGCGACAAAACCGCAGATGGAACGTTTTATTACAAGATTTGCGAGAATCTATACACCGATTGTTGTCGCCGTGGCGGCGCTGACCGCGATTATCCCGTCGGTTATCACGGGAAACTGGGATTACTGGATCTACACGGCGCTGACATTCCTGGTCATCAGCTGTCCGTGCGCGCTGGTGCTGAGCGTGCCGCTGGCTTTCTTCTCCGGCATCGGAGCCGGGTCGAAACTGGGTATCCTGTTTAAGGGCGGCAACTCACTGGAGGCGATCAAGAATATCACGACGGTCGTCATGGACAAGACCGGCACGATCACAAAAGGAAATTTTGAGGTACAGTTTGTGGTTCCGGTGGACGGCATAGAGGAAGACCAGCTGCTCGCGTACAGCGCGGCCTGCGAGCTGAATTCCACGCATCCGATCGGAAACAGTATTATCTCTTATGCAAAAGAGAAGGGCATTCAGATCGAGCGCCCGTCGAAGGTGGAGGAGCTGGCAGGAAGAGGTATCCGCGCGATCCTGAAGGACGGCGAGGTGCTGTGCGGCAATAAGAAGCTGATGGCGGAATTTAATATAAATCTGTCAGAATATGACGATTCTTCCTACGGGACTGAGGTGCTGACCGCTCTGAACGGAAAATTCATCGGGCACCTGATGATCTCGGATACGATCAAGGAAGAGTCTCCGGACGCGATCCAGGCGCTGAAGAGCATCGGCATCAAGACGGCAATGCTGACTGGCGACGGGGAGGCAAGCGCGCAGGCGGTGGCAAGAGCGACCGGCATCGACGAGGTGCACGCGAAGCTGATGCCGCAGGATAAGCTCAATGAACTGATCCTGATCCGCAATAGAAACGGTGCGGTCATGTTCGTGGGTGACGGAATCAACGACGCTCCGGTACTTGCGGGCGCGGATGTCGGAGCCGCGATGGGAAGCGGCGCGGACGCGGCAATCGAGGCGGCGGACGTTGTCTTCATGAATTCGAGTCTGACGTCGATTGCGGATTCCGTGGAGATTGCGAGAGATTCCACGCGCGTTGCGACACAGAATGTGGTGTTTGCCCTGGTCATCAAGGCGATGGTTATGGTGCTTGGCCTTATGGGAAGGGCGAGCATGTGGTTTGCGGTGTTTGCGGATTCCGGCGTGGCGGTACTCTGTGTGATCAATTCGATCCGAGTATTGTATCGCTATAGGAAGAAAGCCAGGAAATGAAAATGTGAAATTAATGGATGCTGTCAGGCAAAATATGCTCACCTTTGTGTCTGACTGAACATGAGAAGCATGGATTGAGATAAGTCTGGCAGCAGCCGAAGAATAAAAACAGGAAAGCAATTTTTTTAAATTTTATAAAAGTTTTGTTTCTTAAGGAGGAAAAGGAAATGAAGAAGAGCAAAATTGCCCTTATAGCAGGGGCGGCGGCAGTATTGTCTATGGGACTTGCGACATCATCCATGGCGGCGGGTACGCTGAATTTTGGATGCCAGAATTATGCGGGCGGCGTGATCAATCCGCTGTTCCAGGAGAGCGCGTCATGGAATACCCTGCGCTACGGTATCGGAGAATGTCTGTTCAAATTCAGCGATTCCATGGAAGTGGAGCCTTGGCTGGCGGAGAGCTGTGAAGTGTCGGATGATCACAAAACCTGGACGATCAAGATCAAAGATGGCCTGAAATTCTCGGACGGCTGCGATCTGACGGCATCCAAGGTTGTGGAGTCTTTGACTTGGGACAAGGAAGAAGGACCGAACGGTACCAGCAACCCGGAGAAATATCTGGAATTTGAGGCGGAGCTCTCAGCGGACGACGCGACGAACACGGTCACGATCGTGACGCAGACGGCGTATGTCGATCTCTCCAAGAATCTGGCGCATCCGACCATGTGTATCCTGGATGTCGCCGACACGGAGGATTTTGACCATCACGCAATCGGAACCGGCCCTTATGTCGTTTCCAATTATACGGAAGAAGTAGGGTATGATCTGGTTGCGAACGAGAATTACAGGGAGGAAGTTCCGTATGACGCGGTGAAGCTTCTGTACATGGGAGACGCGACCGCGAAGGCGATGGCGCTTCAGAACGGTCAGGTGGACCTGGTTGAGAATATCACAAACGTCGCGGACATTCAGGCGCTGCAGGAAAATCCGGACTACACGGTCGATATCGCGACTGGTGTGCGCTGCGGCTTCTCCTGGGTAAACTTTGACGGACCTCTCGGGAACGATACGGTGAGAAAAGCGGTCATGATGGCAATCGACAGCGAGACGATCTGCGCAAGCCCTCTGGTCGGCGGACTTTACACCGCGGGATATTCCGTGCTTCCTTCCAACCTGGAGTATGGCTATGATTCTCTGACAAATCCGTACGCGTACGACGTGGACGGCGCAAACGCAATGCTGGATGAGGCGGGGATCGTCGATACGGACGGCGACGGAATCCGCGAACTGGACGGAGAGAACATTGTCCTGAAATACAGCTACTATGACAACCGTCTTCTGAAAGAGTTCTCCCAGGCGCATCATATGTATCTGGATGCGATCGGCATTGGTGTCAATGAGAACGAATCAGATTCTGAGGGATGCTGGGCGGAGCTTGCCCCCGGAGAGTATGATCTGAGCAACAACAACTGGACCACGGTCGGCACGGGCGATCCGACGGCTTACCTGGCCAACTGGTACAGCAAGGGAGAAAACTACAGCAGATATCACAATGACGAGTATGATTCCCTCTATGAGGAACTGCAGGAAGAACTGGATGCGGACAAGCGTGTGGAGATCATCACCCGCATGCAGCAGATTCTGATCGACGACGCGGCCGTTCTGGTGGATGGATATTATAAGAGCTCCATGATCTACTCCAAGAATGTAGGAAACGCGCATATTCACACCGCGGATTACTACTGGCTGTCTACGGAGATTACACCGGCAGAGTAAACGGGAAACGTCTGGAATCGCGGAAACAGAAAGCGTGAAGCGATTTCGTAATCATTAAAATAAATCCGGGGAATCCGGACGTCATAACGTAGAGGGCGGGGCGTCTCCGAGAGGAAACCTTAGAGGTGTCCTCCGGAGATATCCCTGCTCTTTGCGGGCTTTCCTGTGAGAGGAGATGAATGATTTGTCAAAAAAGCAACTGGGGCTCAGACTGCTGCAGATGCTGGTCGTACTGGTCGGCATCAGCTTTCTGACCTTTTTACTGACCTACATGGCGCCGGGCGATCCGGTGCGCACCATGTACGCGGCGACGGGAGTTATCCCCTCGGAAGAAGTACTGAATGAAGTGCGTGAGCAGATGGGCCTGAACGATCCGTTCTTTGTACAGTACGGGCGGTGGCTGACCAACTGTCTGCACGGGGATTTCGGAAATTCCTACGCCTACGGAAAACCGGTGGTCTCGCTTCTGCTGACAAGGCTGTGGCCGACGATGAAGCTGGCTCTTTTCTCGATGATTCTGATGCTGATCGTGTCGATCCCGCTCGGAATGCTTTCCGCGGTCTGTAAGAACGGGCCGATCGATTATCTGGTCCGGTGCATCACGTTTTTCGGCGTGTCGCTTCCGAACTTCTGGGTTGGCCTGATGCTGATGCTCGTCTTCTGCGTGCGGGTAAACTGGCTTCCGGTAATCAGCTCCGCCGGAGACTTTAAGAGTATGATCCTTCCTTCCGTCACACTGGCGATCGCCATGTCCGCGAAATACACAAGACAGGTGAGAACCGCCGTGCTGGAGGAGCTGAATCAGGATTATGTGGTCGGAGCGGAGGCCCGCGGCATCAAAAGATGGAAGATTTTGTGGACGAACGTATTTCCCAATTCGCTGCTTCCGCTGATCACGATGCTGGGACTTTCGATCGGATCGCTTCTTGGCGGCACCTCGGTGGTGGAAGTTATCTTTTCTTATCCCGGAATGGGAAATCTCGCGGTATCCGCGATTACGGCATACGATTATCCGCTGATTCAGGGCTACGTTCTCTGGGTGGCAGTGATCTACATGGTAATCAACCTGATTGTCGACCTGTCTTACATCTATATAGATCCGCGGATGAGATTAAAGAGGTGATGGTATGAAAAAGCAGAATTTCTTTTTAAAAAATAAAGCGTTTACTTTTTTCAGCCTGCTTGCCGTCCTCATTGTGCTCGCGGCCGTCTTTGCCCCTCAGGTCACGGGAGGCGTGGATCCGACGGCGGGAAACGTCCTGTTCGGTCTGCAGCCGCCGGGACCCGGGCATATCTTCGGCACGGATAAGCTGGGAAGAGATATTTTTACGCGCGTGATCTACGGTGCACGCACGTCATTGTCGGCTACGTTCACGGTCGTGATCGTTATCTTTGTGGTCGGGACGTTTCTCGGCATTCTGGCGGGCTATTTCGGCGGCTGGGTCGATGTTGTAATCATGAGAATCGCGGATATGATGATCGCGTTCCCAGGTCTGGTGCTTGCGATCGCTGTCGCGGGTATTCTGGGGGCCAGCGTGAAAAACGCGATCATCGCGCTTTCACTGGTGAGCTGGACAAAGTACGCGAGACTTGCGCGAAGCCTCGTCCTGAAGATCAGGGACAGAGATTTTGTGGCGGCGGCTATTGTCACCGGTTCCAAAACGCCGTACATGCTGCTGCGCTACATGCTTCCGAACACGATCACCACGCTGGTAATCACGGCGGCGACCGATATCGGCTCCATGATGCTGGAGCTGTCCAGCCTTTCATTTCTGGGATTCGGGGCAAAGGCTCCGGCACCGGAGTGGGGCCTGATGCTGAACGAAGGGCGTGCCTACATCCAGGCGGCTCCGTGGCTGATGATCTATCCTGGTCTTGCGATTTTTATTGTTGTCGTTGTGTTTAACATGTTGGGCGACAGCCTGCGCGATATTCTGGATCCGAGAAATGAATAGGGAGGTACGCTATGCTTGAGATAAAAGATGTAACAATATCCTACAAAAACGTGCCGACGGTAAAACATTTCAGCCTGAATCTGGACAGGGGGCAGATCTGCAGTATCGTGGGCGAGAGCGGCAGCGGGAAAACCACGGTGATCCGCGCGGTCCTGGGACTTCTGGCCGGCGGGGGAAAAGTGACGGAAGGAGATATTTTATTTGAAGGAAAATCCCTTCTCGGCAATACCTCCGAGCAGTGGAGAAAGCTTCGCGGCACAGACATCTCCATGATCTTTCAGGATTCCGGCGCTATGATGAATCCGACCAAGAAGGTTGGCGCGGCGTTTGTGGAATATATCCGCACGCATGAGAATATTTCCAAAAAGGCGGCCTGGGATAAAGGCGTGGAGATGCTGGAGAAAATGCGGCTTCCCAGCGGCGACAACATCATGCGGAGCTATCCGTTCCAGCTTTCCGGCGGCATGCGTCAGAGAGTCGGAATCGCGATGGGCATGACATATCAGCCGAAGCTTTTGCTGGCGGACGAGCCGACCAGCGCGCTCGACGTCACCACACAGGCGCAGATCGTGCGCCAGATGATGGAATTAAGGGACGAGTACGGCACCAGCATTATCGTGGTCACGCATAACCTGGGCGTTGCAGCCTATATGTCGGATTATATTGTGGTCATGAAGATGGGCCAGACAGAGGA
>CANQEC010000026.1 GCA_947594335.1 uncultured Lachnospiraceae bacterium | reverse complement strand
TCTGATAATATTCCGTAGCTTTTTTAATTTTCTGCTGCCTCTCCTCCTCAGAAATCTCCGGCTTCTCAATTGTCCTCGTGCTCATCTTTGCAGCCTGCGTGATCTTCTGAGGCGGAAGCCCCTGCTTCTCACGCTTTTTGTTGACCTTTTCCATATTCTTCTTGATAAGTTCATCAATATCCAGCTTGTCGATCTGTTTGTTGATCACGAGCTGCTGAACACTTCGGATTACCGCTCCGGCGATCCAGTAAATACCAAGACCTACAGGAAGCGTAAAGCAGAAGACTGCCGACATAAGAGGCATGACCGTATTCATGGTCTTCATTGTGCTGTCCATCGTATCATTTCCGCTGGCCGCATTGCTGTTCGGCTGAGAAGACTGCATCAGCTTTGCGTTCAGCCACTGTGTCACCGCGGAGAGCACCGGGATCATCAGAGCTCCCACAAGGAGCAGATAAGAACCTGTCCTGAACGCGCTCGCGATAATGGAAGAAGGCGCATCCGCAATATTCAGGCCAATAAAATAATTCATCTTGTCCGCATTTTTCTGTGTCGTCTCGATCAGAGACGCCAGATCCGGAAAATGTGCCGAAAGCTCAGACCAGTTGGCCGGAGCCAGTTTATACAGAACATCGATCACCGTCAGGTTCGTCATCTCCGGGAAACTGACACGGACCGTCCCGGCCAGAGTCTTCATAAACTCTTCCGCTCCCGACGTCGCTACGATCTTCTCGGCCAGAGGCATAAAAGCGTTCCTTACGTTGTCCACATACGCGGGAATATTCCATATAACACGATACAATGCAAACAGGATCGGCATCTGTATGATAAGCTGCACGCAGCTTCCCATCGGGTTCACCCCGTATTTCGCGTAGACAGCCTGAGTCTCCTCATTCATCTTCATCATGGCCGCCTGATCCTGATTCTTTCCTTTATACTTCTTCTGAATTGCCTGAAGTTCGGGATTCATCCTGCTCGACAGTCTGGAAAAACGCTGCTGCTTGATCGTCAGAGGCGTCATGAGCAGATAGATCACGATTGTGAACAGAATGATACAAAGGCCGATGTTCTCCAGCCCTATCTGTGACTGCAGCCAGAAGATCCCATTCATGATGAACCCGAGGATACTGGCAACAGGACCAATGATAAAGGCCGTACTTTTTGTCAATAACATTTGTCTGATTCCTCCTATGGAACTGGATCATAGCCACCTTTTGAAAACGGATTGCACCTGACGATCCTCCACGCAGCCAGCATGCCTCCCTTTAAAGCACCGTGCTTTTGCACCGCCTCCAGTCCGTACTGGGAGCATGTCGGAAAATAGGGACATTTCGTCGATTTCAACGGTGACAGGTATCTCTGATAAAACTTAATCAGATAGATCAGAATTTCTTTCATTTTCTTTCTCCACTTCTTTTTGCCCGGAATTATCCACGATCCTGTGGATCCTTCCAAGATGAAGCAGTGCGCTCTCGATCTCAAAGAAATTTCTTCCTTTAGCGCCGGGACGTGCAATGACCACTGCATCGATTCCCCTATCAAATTTCAATTCATTCAACCGGTAGCTTTCACGGATCAGTCTTGTAACGCGGTGTCTTACCACGCTGTTTCCCACCTTCCTGCTCACCGATATCCCAATACGGTTCCTTTCGCCGTCCGTCCTTCTCACATACATGACCAGATACTTATTTGCGTATGATGCCCCACTGCTGTAGACACGCTGAAAATCCCCATATTTTTTCAATGACTCTGAAAATATCATATTCTGTCCTTTTCAGATAAATTATTATCACAGACCATTACAAAAAAGGCCACATATCTGCGGCCTATACGGTTAAAACCTTTCTTCCTTTTGCTCTCCTCGCAGCGAGAACCTTTCTTCCGCCCGCCGTCTTCATTCTTGCTCTGAATCCATGAACTTTATATCTGGATCTTTTCTTAGGCTGGAATGTCATTTTCATGTTCGATACACCTCCTTCTGATCGTCTTTCTGGTCATTAATACCGTGAAAACATCGTTTCCATTATATTCACAAAAAAGCGGGAAGTCAAGTAATTTCTCTTTTCTTTCCGTTTCTGTTCCGTCCCCGTTTTGTTTTCCGCCGGTCATCTTTTCGGACGTCCACATTTTTATCCACAGGACCCGGTTTACGTAATCTTATCCACAAGTTGTTGACAATTTGTGGATAACTTTAGGAAAGCCTGTGCACAGCTTCTCCAATTCGACAAAAAACGCCCTTTTTCTCACGTTTCTTCGCGTGTGAACAATCCGGATAAACTTATACACACGCGAAAATCCCGCCTTTCCTTGTCCACGGCTGTTTTTAAGATATCCACAGACTTATCCACATTATCCACATATCCCCATTTTTTTATCCCGCGTCTGTGAATAAGATTTTCCGGGCAGTATTGAGAATAATTTAAAAACTTCCCATTGCCTAATTTCCTTTTATGGTTTAATATTAATGAAGGAAAAAATGGTTTTTTGGAGAACATACTATGGACTTACTTATAGAAAAATGGGAAGAAATACTTTATATCGTAAAAGTAGAACATGAGCTTTCCGATATCTCCTTTAAAACGTGGCTGCAGCCTCTGCAGATTTACAATGTCTCAAAAGATACAGTCACAATCCTGGTTCCTTCCGCTCAGATGGGAATCGACTATATCACAAAAAAATATATGTTCCCCATTAAGGTAGCAATCGCGGAATTTACAGGAAAGGAATACGATATCGAATTTATTCTCCCTGAACAGGCGGCGGAAAGGGACGCAAAAAAGAAACCCGCCAGGGTCATAAAGAAACCGGAAGATACCTCAGTTTCAGAAAAAGCAAATCTGAATCCGAGGTATACTTTTGACACCTTTGTTGTCGGCAGCAATAACAAATTCGCCCATGCTGCCGCTCTTGCCGTGGCCGAATCTCCCGGAAAAATGTACAACCCTCTTTTTATCCACGGGGGAGCCGGACTTGGAAAGACACACCTGATGCATTCCATCGCCCACTTTGTGCTGAATGAAAACCCCGACAAAAAAGTTCTCTACGTGACAAGCGAAACATTCACAAACGAACTGATCGACTCCATCCGAAACGGGAACACGACCGCCATGACCAAGTTCCGGGAAAAGTACCGGAACGTCGATGTCCTTCTGATCGACGACATACAGTTTATTATAGGAAAAGAGTCAACCCAGGAAGAATTTTTCCATACGTTCAATGATCTGCACGGAAACAAAAAGCAGATCATCATATCCTCCGATAAACCTCCGAAGGATATCGAAACGCTTGAGGCCAGACTGCGCTCACGCTTTGAATGGGGCCTGATCGCGGATATCTCCACTCCCGATTTTGAGACCAGAATGGCCATCCTTCATAAAAAAGAAGAAAACGACGGCTACAACATTGACAACGCCGTGATCGAATACATCGCAATGAACATAAAATCGAACATCCGTGAGCTCGAAGGCGCGCTGAACAAGCTCGTTGCCTTAAGCAACCTTGAAAACCGCGAGATCACGGTCGCTCTGGCTGAGGAAGCACTCAAAGACATCATCTCCCCGGACAGCCGCCGGGAGGTCACGCCGGGACTGATCATGGACATCGTCGCGGAGCATTTCCATATCACAACCGATGATATCAAGAGCAGCAAGCGTAATTCCGAGATCGTCCTTCCGAGGCAGATCGCCATGTACCTCTGCTCCACCATGACCAACATCGGCGTGAAAAATATCGGGGCGGAGATGGGCAACCGCGATCACTCCACAATCATACACGGCACCAAAAAGATCTCGGCCCAGCTTGAAAAAAATGATTCTGTAAAAAATACGATCGAGATCTTAAAGAAAAAAATTAACCCCAGATAGCGAAAAGTTATCCACCAGTTTATCCACTTATCCACAGGATATCCCTTCTGAAAAGATGTTCACATCCTGTGGAAAGCTGTGAACAATTTTCCTTTAAATTTTTCCGCCTTTACGTCATTTTTTATCCACGTGGACAACCTGCCTTTTATTATTCGCATTTTCCGGGGTATTTCACAGGGTTGTTCCGAAACATTTTCCTTTATTTTCAAGGAGAAAAAGACTTTTCCACAAATCCACGGCCCTTATTACGGCTACGGCGTATTTTTTTAATATATTTATTGAAGGGAGCTCACACAACCATGAAAATCGTATGCCAGAAAGCAGATCTTCAGAAAAGCGTTACAATTGTAATGAAAGCAGTACCTTCCAAAACGACCATGCCCATCCTTGAGTGCATACTGATCGACGCTTCGTCGGATAAGATCAAGTTCACAGCAAACGACATGGAGCTTGGCATTGAGACTGTTGTCACTGGTACGATCATCGAAAAAGGAACGATTGCTCTTGACGCAAGATTTTTCTCTGAAATTATCCGGAGATTACCGGATAATGAAGTTGTAATATCATCCGATAACAGATATAATACACTTATCACATGTGAAAAGGCAAAATTCAATATCATAGGAAAAGACGGAGAAGATTTCTCCTATCTTCCCGAAATAGAGCGGGAAGATCACATTACTGTTTCACAGTTTACCTTAAAAGAAATAATACGTCAGACTATTTTTTCGATTGCCGCCAACGATACCAACAAGATCATGACAGGAGAGCTGTTTGAAATCACGGACAATACCTTAAAAGTAACGTCGCTTGACGGACACAGGATATCAATCCGCAGAATCGAACTGAAGGATTCTTATAAAAATAAAAAGGTTATCGTTCCCGGAAAAACCCTGATCGAGATCTCAAAGATCCTCTCAGGGGAGATCGACGACCTTGTGGATATTTATTTTACCCGAAACCATATTCTGTTCGAGTTTGACGAGACACTCGTCGTCTCAAGACTGATCGAGGGAAATTATTTCCGGGTCGATCAGATGCTTTCGAACGATTATGACACGAAAATTACAGTTAATAAGAGATATTTACTCGACTGTATAGACAGGGCGACTCTCTTTGTCAAGGAGGGGGACAAGAAACCGATCATCATGAATATTTCAGATGACGTCATGGAGCTTAAGATTTCTTCTCAGATCGGCTCCATGGATGAGATGATCGATATCGCCCTTGAAGGGAAGGATATTAAGATCGGCTTCAACCCCAGATTTCTGATCGACGCGCTGCGCGTGATCGACGACGAGCAGGTTGATATTTATTTTATGAATCCGAAGGCGCCCTGCTTTATCCGCAATCAGGAGGAAACCTATATCTATCTGATCCTTCCTGTGAATTTTATAGGATGATGACGACGAAACAGAAAACCGGCATGGAAAACAGTTTTAAAGCTCAGCGCAGAAACTGAAAAATTCAGCCGAGAACGGAGACAGTCATGGAATCAGTCACGATTAAATTAAGAGATGAATTTATCAAGCTTGGCCAGGCCCTGAAGGCGGCGGGCCTTGTTGAGACAGGCGCCGAGGCGAAAGCCGTGATCCTTGACGGAGAGGCCAGCGTCAACGGAGAGGTGTGCCTGCAGAGAGGAAAGAAGCTTTACGGCGGGGACGAGGTTCTGTTCGGGAACACGCAGATCCGCATAGAAAAATAGAGGAAAAGAAAGAAAAACGCAGCAGGACGGCGGACGAACGAGATGATCATAAAATCAATAAAACTGAATCAGTTCCGCAATTATGAGAAGCTTGAACTGGAATTTCATCCGGGAACAAATCTTTTTTTCGGAGACAACGCGCAGGGAAAGACCAATATACTTGAGTCCGTCTACCTGTGCGGGACAAGCCGCTCCCACAGGGGCAGCAGGGACAGGGAGATGATCCGGTTCGGACAGGATGAGGCTCATATCTGCATGCGGCTCGAAAAAAGGCAGACGGAATACAGGATCGACATGCACCTGAAGAAAAGCAGGGCAAAGGGGATCGCGGTTGGAGGAGTTCCGGTGAAAAAGGCGGGGGAGCTGATAGGAATCGGCAACTTTATTTTTTTCTCGCCGGAGGATCTGGGGCTCATCAAAAACGGACCTTCCGAGCGGCGCCGCTTCCTGGATATGGAGCTGTGCCAGCTGGATAAAATCTATCTGTTTCATCTGACCAGCTATTCCAAGGCTCTGGCGCAGCGCGCCCGCCTGCTTCGGGATATGGCCTTTCACCCGGAATATGAGGAGATGCTCGATGTGTGGGATCAGCAGATCGTCCGCTACGGGAAAGAACTGATCGCGCGCCGCAGCCGGTTTGTCAGGGAGCTTGGCCCAATCCTTGGCAGGATACACCGGAATCTGTCGGGGGGCAGGGAAGAGCTTACGGTATCCTACGAAAAAAGTACGGAGGAGGAAGCGTTCGGGGAAAATCTGCGAAAGAGCAGGGAGCGGGATCTTCGGACCTGCACGACGAACTGCGGGCCGCACAGGGACGATCTCTGCTTTACGGTGCACGGCGCGGATATCCGCAAATACGGTTCCCAGGGGCAGCAGAGGACGGCGGCTCTGTCCTTAAAGCTTGCGGAGATTGAGATTGTAAAGCGGAGCATAAAGGATACGCCGGTATTGCTGCTGGACGATGTGCTCTCCGAGCTGGACGGAAGCAGGCAGAGATATCTTCTCGAGAGTATTCATGATATTCAGACGCTGATTACCTGTACGGGGATCGATCATTTTGTAGAGAATCATTTCAGAATAGACAGGCTGTTTCGGATAAAAGCCGGGACGGCTGCGGCAGAATCGCCGTGACAGAAAGAGAAAACCGCGGCTGCACCCGGGCTGCGCAAAAAAGCGCAGAGTCTGGGATGCCGCGGCGCGGGACGCCAGGAATGCGGCATTTTGAAAGGCGGCCCGAAGGGGAGGGAAAGGAATTAAGAACAGGAGGAATTCGTATGAGTGCGGAATACGGTGCGGACCAGATTCAGATTCTGGAAGGACTGGAAGCAGTAAGAAAGAGACCTGGCATGTATATAGGCAGCACGTCGGCCAGAGGTCTGCATCACCTCGTCTATGAGATCGTGGACAACGCGATCGACGAGGCGCTGGCCGGTTTTTGCAGCAATATTTACGTTTCTGTCAATGCGGACAATTCGGTAACGGTGATTGACGACGGGAGAGGAATCCCTGTCGGGATCAATAAGAAAGCAGGCCTGCCGGCGGTGGAGGTCGTGTTTACGGTGCTCCATGCCGGCGGCAAATTCGGCGGAGGAGGCTACAAGGTATCGGGCGGCCTGCACGGAGTGGGCGCCTCGGTCGTCAACGCCCTCTCCAGTTGGCTTGAGGTCACGATCTACATGGAGGGAAAGGTATACCGCCAGAGATATGAGCGCGGAAAAGTCATGTATCCGCTTGAGGTGGTCGGAACGTGCGATATGGAGCGCAGAGGGACAAAGGTCACCTTCCTTCCGGACGACCAGATTTTTGAGGAGACGGTTTTCGATTACAATACATTGAAGCAGAGACTGCGCGAGATGGCGTTTCTGACGCGGAATGTAAGGATCACGCTGGAGGATCTGCGCCCGGAGCAGGAGATGAAGAAGGTATTCCACTATGAGGGCGGAATACGGGAGTTCGTCACTTATCTGAACAGAGGAAAGACGCCGCTCTATCCGGATATCATCTACTGCGAGGGAATCAGGGACGGCATCAGCGTGGAAGTCGCGATGCAGCACAACGATTCCTACACGGAGGGAAGCTACAGCTTTGTCAACAATATCACGACGCCGGAGGGCGGCACGCATCTGACCGGCTATAAAAACGCGCTGACCAAGACGTTCAACGACTACGCGCGGGCAAACAAGCTGATCAAGGAGAGCGATCCGAAGCTGTCCGGCGATGATATTCGCGAGGGCCTGACCGCGATCATCAGCATCAAGATCGAGGAGCCTCAGTTTGAGGGGCAGACGAAGCAAAAACTCGGAAACAGCGAGGCGAGAGGGGCCGTGGAGAGCGTTGTCACGGAGCAGCTCACCGTGTTCCTCGAGCAGCATCCCCAGGTGGCGAAGATCATTCTTGAAAAATCGATCCTGGCGCAGAGAGCGCGCGAGGCGGCGCGCAAAGCGCGCGAACTGACAAGGAGAAAATCAGCGCTCGACGGGCTTGCGCTCCCGGGCAAGCTGGCGGACTGTTCCGATAAGGATCCGGCCAACTGTGAGATTTATATCGTCGAGGGAGATTCCGCGGGCGGTTCCGCAAAGACGGCGAGGAGCCGCGCGACGCAGGCCATTCTGCCCCTGCGCGGGAAGATCCTGAATGTGGAGAAGGCAAGACTGGACCGGATCTACGCGAACGCCGAGATCCGGGCGATGATCACGGCGTTCGGAACGGGCATCCATGAGGATTTTGATATCACCAAGCTGCGCTATCACAAGATCATTATCATGACGGATGCCGATGTGGACGGCGCGCATATCGCGACGCTGCTTCTGACGTTTCTCTACCGCTTTATGCCCGAGCTGATCAGGCAGGGCTATGTCTATCTGGCGACGCCGCCGCTGTACAAGCTGGAGAAGAACAGGCAGGTCTGGTATGCCTACAGCAACGAACAGCTGGCGTCGATCCTCCAGGAGGTCGGCCGCGACCAGAACAACAAGATCCAGCGGTACAAGGGCCTTGGGGAGATGGATCCGGAGCAGCTCTGGGAGACGACAATGGACCCGGAGAGAAGAATTTTAAAGAGAGTGATGATGGACGAGGATCAGTCCTCGGAGATCGATCTGACTTTCACGACGCTGATGGGCGATCAGGTGGAGCCGCGGCGGGAATTTATTGAGGAAAACGCGAAAAAGGTAAAAAATCTGGATATTTAAGGCCGGATATTAAAGGAGGAACTAATCTGTGGATGACAAAGTGTTCGATCAGATTCAGGATGTGGATCTGAAGAAAACGATGGAAGATTCCTATATAGATTACGCGATGAGCGTCATTGCCTCCCGTGCGCTGCCGGATGTCCGCGACGGACTGAAGCCGGTACAGAGGCGCGTGCTTTACGCGATGATAGAGCTGAACAATGGTCCTGACAAGCCGCACCGCAAATGCGCCCGTATTGTCGGTGATACGATGGGTAAATATCACCCCCACGGAGACAGCTCAATCTACGGAGCGCTCGTGAATATGGCGCAGGAATGGTCAACCAGGTATCCGCTGGTAGACGGTCACGGCAATTTCGGCTCGGTCGATGGCGACGGGGCCGCCGCGATGCGCTACACGGAGGCGAGACTGAGCAAAATTTCGATGGAGATGCTCGCTGATATCAATAAAGACACGGTGGAATTTGTGCCGAACTTTGACGAGACGGAGAAGGAGCCGTCGGTGCTTCCGGCGAGATACCCGAACCTTCTGGTGAACGGCGCGCAGGGAATCGCCGTCGGCATGGCGACCAATATTCCTCCGCACAATCTGCGGGAAGTGATCCTGGCAGTCGTAAAGATCATTGACAACCGGATCGAGGAGGACAGGGAAACGTCGATCGATGAGATCCTTGAGATCATCAAGGGACCGGATTTTCCGACGGGGGCCCAGATACTCGGCACGCGCGGAATTGAGGAGGCCTACCGCACCGGAAGAGGAAAGATCCGCGTGCGCGCGGTTACCAATATCGAGACGATGAACAACGGGAAGAGCCGCATTATCGTGACGGAGCTTCCCTATATGGTAAATAAGGCGAGGCTCATCGAGAAGATGGCGGAGCTGGTCCGGGACAAGAGGATCGAAGGCATCACGGCGATCACGGACGAGTCGAGCCGCGAGGGAATGCGGATCAATATCGAGCTGAGGAAGGACGCGAACGCGAATGTGATCCTGAATCAGCTGTACAAGCACACGCAGCTTCAGGATACGTTCGGCGTGATCATGCTGGCGCTTGACGGGAATCAGCCCAAGGTCATGGATATCCGGGAGATGCTCCTGTATTATATCAGGCATCAGGAAGATGTCGTGACGCGCAGGACAAAGTACGAGCTTAACAAGGCGCTGGAGCGGGCGCATATTCTGGAAGGCCTGCTCATCGCGCTTGACAATATTGACGAGGTAATCCGGATCATCAGAGGATCCCGGACGACGGCCGCCGCGAAGCAGGGCCTGATGGACCGTTTCAATCTGTCCGACGCGCAGGCGCAGGCCATCGTGGATATGCGTCTGAGGACGCTGACCGGACTGGAGAGAGAGAAGCTTGAGACAGAATACAGGGAGCTGATGGCGCGCATCGGAGAGCTGAAGGCGATCCTTGCCGATGAGAAGCTGCTGCTCGGCGTGATCAAGAAGGAGATCACGGTCATTATGGAGAAGTACGGCGACGACCGCCGCACTTCGATCGGGTTTGACGTGTACGATCTGTCAGCGGAGGATCTGATCAAGAAGGAAAATGTCGTGATCGCCATGACGAAGCTCGGCTATATCAAGCGGATGACGACGGACAATTTCAAGAGCCAGGGCCGCGGAGGCAAGGGCATCCGGGGGATGCAGACGCTCGAGGACGACTACATAGAGGATCTGCTGATGACATCCACGCACCATACGCTGATGTTCTACACGAACCAGGGAAGGGCGTACCGGCTGAAGGCCTATGAGATCCCGGAGGCGGGGAGGACGGCGCGCGGCACGGCGATCGTCAACCTGCTGCAGCTTCAGCCCGGGGAAAAGATCACGGCTGTGATCCCGTTCCGGAAGTACGAGAAGGAAGGCTACCTGTTCATGGCGACCAGGAAGGGCCTTGTGAAGAAGACGAAAGTCAGCGAATACGCGAACGTGCGCAAGACCGGGCTTGGGGCCATCAGTCTGCGCGAGGACGACGAGCTGATCGAGGTCAAATTTACAAACGACGAGCGGGATATCCTGCTTGTGACGAAATACGGACAGTGTATTCGGTTCCATGAGACGGATGTGAGAAGCACCGGCCGTATGTCGATGGGCGTGATCGGCGTAAATCTCGCCGCCGGGGACGAGGTTGTGGCCATGCAGCTCGACAATCAGGGCGAATATATGCTGATCGCCTCGGAGAACGGCATGGGCAAGCTGACGCCGATCCGGGAATTTACGCCGCAGTTCCGCGGAGGAAAAGGCGTCAAGTGCTACAAGATCCTCGAGAAAACGGGGAACGTGGTCGGCGCCAAGGCGGTCAATCTGGAAAATGAGGTCATGATGATCAGCACGGAAGGAATCATCATTCAGTTTTCGTGCAGCGAGATCTCCGTGCAGGGCAGAGTGACCAGCGGCGTGAAGCTGATGAATCTGGACGCGGAGAAGGGCGGACAGGTTGCGAGCATCACCAAGGTCAGGGAGAGCGAAGTCGAGGCGAAAACCAGCATCGAAGCGGAGGAAGACGTTTTCCCGGACGATCTGGATGAACCGGGTTACGGCGGACTTCCGGAGGATATCGACGATCTGGATTACGCGGACGAATTAGCGGACGATCCGGATTACAGGGATGAATATTCGGACGATCCGGACTACAGGGATGAATATTCGGATGATCCGGACTACAGGGATGAATATTCGGATGATCCGGATTATGAGGGAGAAGCTTCTGAGGATGAGGAGGATTCCGACGAGCCGGGAGAGGCCCGCATCGAGGATTTCCTTGTGGAAGATGAGGACGAGCCTGATTTGGAGTATCCTGGTCCGGAGGATAAGCCTGATTCAGAAGAAGACATAGAGGAATGACAGGCATGAGAGTGAGAAGATTATTGTCGGTATGGACGGCAAAGCTCATCAGCACCGCCTGCCGTATGGCCGGGAAACAGGGAGTGACTCTGGCCGGAAAAGTCGCGTTAAGGATAGATCCCGCAATTTTACGGGATCTTTCCGCGCAGGTGCGAAAAGAAATCTTTGTGGTCTGCGGCACGAACGGAAAGACGACGACAAACAACCTGCTTTGCGCGGCGCTCGAGGCGGAAGGCGGGAAGGTGGTGTGCAATCACACTGGATCCAATATGCTGCCGGGCGTGGCGGCGGCCTTTGCGCTTGCGGCGCGCCTGAACGGACGGATCGACGCGGATTATGCCTGCATTGAGATAGACGAGGCGTCGACGGTGCGCGTTTTTCCGCATTTTAAGCCGGATTATATGGTGCTCACGAATCTGTTCCGCGACCAGCTTGACCGCTACGGGGAGATCGACATCACGATGGAGCTGCTTGACCGGGCGATGAAAATGGCGCCGGAGATGAAGGTGATCGTAAACGCGGACGACGCCCTCTCCTGGTATCTGGCCTCGGAGAGCGGCAATCCCTGCGTGACGTACGGGGTTCCGGAGAAGACGGCGGATACGCCGAGCCTGAACGAGATCCGTGAGGGCCGTTTCTGCAAGAGATGCGGGGAACGGCTGGACTATGAATTTTACCACTACAGCCAGATCGGGAAGTACCGCTGTCCGAACTGCGGCTTTTCAAGGCCGGAGGCGGATTTTAAAGCCTCCGGGATCGATATGGGAAACGGGATCTCCTTTACAGTGGAGGGACACAGGCTTCGTGTCGGATACCGCGGATTTTACAATGTATACAATGTGCTTGCAGCCTACAGCGCGGCGCGGCTGGCGGGGGTCAGGCCCCGGAGCTTTGACCGGATGCTCGCGGATTTCAATCCGCAGAACGGCCGCATGGAGAAATTTGTAATCGAAGGGACGGAGATCGTACTGAATCTCGCCAAAAATCCGGCCGGCTTCAATCAGAATATCTCAGCGGTCCTGGAAGACGGCAGGGAGAAGGATATCATCATCGTGATCAACGACAACGCGCAGGACGGACTGGATATTTCATGGCTCTGGGACGTCGATTTCGACAGGCTCCGCGAGGAAAGCGTCCGCTCGATCACGGTCAGCGGGATCCGCTGCCAGGACATGAGGCTGCGCATGAAGTACGTGGACATTCCGTCCGAGCTGATCCAAGATGTGGAGACGGCGATAAAAGCCAGGCTGAAGGACGGCTGCGGGAACCTGTACGTACTCGTCAATTACACGGCGCTGTATTCGACAAGAGGGATCCTGGCCAGACTGGAGAAAGCGGACGGGAAGGGCCTTAAAAAGTCCCGGTAACAAAAAAGAACTGCCGGGATTCGGCGGCGTATAAGACGTATGGAAACGTGTGGAGAAAAAGCATGAAGTTAATAATAGGACACCTGTACCCCGACCTTCTGAATCTCTACGGGGACCGCGGGAATATCCAGTGTATGAAAAAGCGCTGCGAGTGGCGCGGCATTGAGGCGGAGGTCCGGGAATTTCAGCTGACGGATCAGGTCAGCTTTTCGGATCTGGATATCGTTCTGCTCGGGGGAGGCTCCGACAGGGAGCAGATGATCGTCTGCCAGAAGCTTAAGGAAATTCAGAAGGATTTCAGGGACTATGTGGAGGATTACGGATCCGTGCTCGCGGTCTGCGGGGGGTACCAGCTTCTGGGTCATTATTACGATACCGATGATGGGAGAATGGAAGGACTTTCCCTTGTAGATCTGTATACGCAGCAGGGGAGTCCGCGGCTGATCTCGAATGTGGTGATCGAAAACGAGAGCTTTGACGGTCCGATCGTCGGGTTTGAAAATCACGGAGGAAGAACGTACATCGGAGAAAACAGGCCGTTCGGCAGAGTGATCTGCGGATATGGCAACAACGGCGAGGACGGGAATGAGGGCGTTCTGTACAGAAACGTCGTCGGAACCTATCTGCACGGACCGCTTCTTCCGAAGAATCCGCATGTCTGCGACTATCTGCTGGCAAACGCGCTCGACCGGAAATACGGGACAAGGAAGCTTGAACCGCTTGACGACAGGCAGGAGTGGGAGGCGAACCGGTATGTGGCGGAGCGGTTTGCCAGATAAATTTTCATGCCGGGGGGAGAGGAAAGGAGAACTCTGTTATGAAAAAGAAAAACAGGCTGCTGGTTATTTTTGTTCTTCTGTGCTGCCTGCTGCCGGCATACGGGGCGGCTGCCGGGGAAATTACGGACGGTCCGGCGGCCGGGAACGAACCGCAGAGCGAAATTCAAAGTGAAACGCAAAGCGCGGTTAAGACCGGACTGGTAAAAAAGAAAAACGGGAAGCTCTATTATTACAATTCCAGCGGAACGATGGTGAAAAAACGCTGGAAAACCGTTAACGGCAAAAGGTATTATTTTACAAAGACCGGGGCGGCGGCAGTCGGACCTGTGAAGATAAAAAAGAAGCTGTACCTGTTCGGAAGCAACGGAGCGCTCAAGGAAAAAGGGTTCCGGAAGTATGAGGGAAAGACCTACTACGTGAACGCGAAAGGAGAAATTCAGACCGGCTGGAAGAAGATCCAGAAGAAAAAGTATTACTTCGACAGCAAAGGGGTCATGCAGAAGAAAACATGGGTGGACGGGCGCTATCTGGGAAAGGACGGAGCGTACGATCCGGATAAAAAAGAGCTGGCGAAGCTGAAGAAAAAAATGGAATCCGCCATCCGTTCCTACAAAGGCACCTGGTCGATCTATGTGGAAAATCTCAAAACCGGGGAAAAATTCTCCATCAACAACCAGAAAATGTACGCGGCCAGCCTGATCAAGCTCTACGCCATGGGAGCGGTCTATAAGCGCATCGCGCAGGGGAAGATCAAGGAGTCGTCGGTCAAAAAGACAATCAGCAATATGATCACAGTCAGCGACAACACGGCGTTCAATACGATTGTGAAGAAGGTCGGCACCACCTATATCAATAAATGGTGCAAGGATAACGGGTACAAAAAGACGAATCAGGGACATGGACTTTCCCCGTCCAGCAACAACTATGGTCTGAGTAACGGCACGGGCTCCAACGTGACGAGCGTTGCGGACTGCGGGAAATTCCTGGAGAGCGTGTACCGCGGCAAGTGCGTCAGTTCCTCCGCGTCAAAGAAAATGCTGGGGTATCTGAAAAAGCAGCAGCGCCGCTGGAAAATCCCCGCGGGCGTCCCGAAAGGGGTCACGGTTGCAAACAAGACGGGAGAGACCAACGACTACACGCACGACGCAGCGATCGTATGGTCAAAGGGCGCCGTCTACATCCTCGTTGTGATGGCAAAAACGCCTGGTTCCGGCTGGAGCAGCGCAAGCCATATTGTCAGTCTGTCGCGAATGACTTACAATTATTTCAATCCGTAAAAATTATCTTGACAAACGGTATAAAAAGAAGTACCTTTATACAAAGCCTGCAGGATGGCAGGCTCAAAAGACAATCAAATAGCCAGCTTTTCTCTTATTCAGAGTGGTGGAGATACATAGGATCTGTGAAGCCACGGCAACCCCACGCAGTGGAAGGTGCCAGCCTGAGCGAGTAAACTCGAACAATAAGGGGATTTGATCACAAAAATTAAGTCCGCCTGCAGAGCGGACTTTTTTACATCATTCATTCCTTCCTTATTCAGCAGAAAAAAGTGTGGATAAAAACAACAGAAAAAGGGCGCTTTGCCCGGAACAGGAGAATGACTATGGAGAAATTATTATTTACATCCGAGTCCGTGACGGAAGGACATCCGGACAAAATGTGCGACCAGATCTCAGATGCGATTCTGGACGCCCTGCTTGAGCAGGATCCGATGAGCCGTGTGGCGTGCGAGACCGCGGCCACGACCGGGCTTGTATTAGTCATGGGAGAAATTTCAACACAGGCGTACGTGGATATTCAGAAGATTGTCCGCGACACGGTCCGGGAGATTGGGTACACGAGAGGCAAATATGGATTTGACGCGGAGACCTGCGGCGTGATCACGGCGATCGACGAGCAGTCTTCCGACATCGCGATGGGCGTTGACAAAGCGCTCGAGGCGAAAGAGAATAAAATGACGGACGAGGAGATCGAGGCGATCGGAGCCGGGGACCAGGGAATGATGTTCGGCTACGCGACAAATGAGACAAAGGAACTGATGCCGTACCCGATCTCTCTGGCGCACCGTCTGGCCCGCCGTCTGACGGCCGTCCGCAAGGACGGGACTCTGCCGTATCTGCGTCCGGACGGAAAGACGCAGGTCAGCGTGGAGTATGACGAGAACGGAAGACCCTCCAGGCTCGACGCGGTGGTGCTGTCCACGCAGCACGATCCTGAAGTGACGCAGGAACAGATCCACAAAGATATCAAAAAATATGTCTTTGACGAGGTGCTTCCGCGGGAGATGGTTGATGAGAACACGAAATTTTTTATCAATCCGACCGGACGTTTTGTGATCGGCGGACCGCACGGGGACAGCGGACTGACCGGCCGCAAGATCATCGTGGATACCTACGGCGGCTACGCAAGGCACGGCGGCGGCGCGTTTTCCGGAAAGGACTGCACGAAGGTGGACCGCTCCGCGGCTTACGCGGCGCGCTATGTGGCCAAAAATATTGTCGCGGCAGGACTTGCCGACAAGTGCGAAATCCAGCTTTCCTACGCGATCGGAGTCGCCCGTCCGACCTCTATCATGGTGGATACGTTCGGCACGGGAAAGCTCTCCAACGAGAAGCTGACCGAGATCGTGCGGGAGAATTTCGACCTGCGTCCGGCGGGAATCATCAAGATGCTCGATCTGCGCCGTCCGATCTACAAGCAGACGGCGGCTTACGGACATTTTGGACGCGATGATCTGGATCTGCCGTGGGAGAAGACGGACAAGGTGGAAATGCTGCAGAAATATCTGGACAGATAACCAGGATAAAAGAGCCGCTGCGTGCGGCTCTTTTGAAAATCCGAAAAAATTCCGGCCTGTGAAGCTGCTATAAACAGAGCTTTTATGTCATCAGTTTCACTCTGGCCTTTTTACCATAGAAAGCAATCCCATAACAAATCTGCTCTTTGTAACCTTCCGGCAATATCTTTGCATATCCTCTGTCCCTGATCTGCCAGATCGCTTCATCGCAGTCTTTCTCAAGATATTCCTCTTTTGCGGACCGCTTGAATTCAAAAAGCAGACACCTGCGGTTTGGTTTATCCCTGAACCGCAGATCAAGCCTTCCCAGACCATTCTCATCATTGGAATCCGCCTTATACCCACGAGATGTCAGAAGACCATTGATTGCGCCATGATAATAATTTTCCGCATAATCATTGTAAGA
>CANQEC010000025.1 GCA_947594335.1 uncultured Lachnospiraceae bacterium | reverse complement strand
CTATGGAATGGAATATTTTACATCGTATATGAGCCGGAAAGCGGCAGCGTGACGGATGTTTTTTTCGCGGAGGAAAGCGATTTCGGGCATGATTTCGATGCGGCTTTTTATAAAAAATACAGGGAGGCGCCGCGCGGGGAGCGCATGCTGCTGTCTCCCATGGTGGGCTATTACGGCGGAGAACCGGCGGCGATCGGCGGTACGATCACTCTGCGCACGCCGGTCATCAAGATCGTCAATGATGAGCTGGTCAGGCTGATGGGTTCCGAGATGACGGAGATCACCCTGCGGCCCGGCGGCGAGGTTACGGTGATCATGATGGTCGGACTGCAGGGAGCCGGCAAGACGACGACTGCGGCAAAACTGGCCGGGAAGCTGAAATCAAAAGGAAGAACCCCCCTTCTGGCGGCCTGCGATGTTTACCGGCCTGCCGCGATCAGACAGCTTGAGATCAACGGTGAAAAACAGGGCGTCGAGGTCTTTTCGCTCGGCGAGGGGGAAAGCCCCGTAAAGATTGCCCGCCAGGCGGTCGAATATGCGCGGGGAAATAATCTGAATGTGGTTCTGCTGGATACGGCGGGACGTCTCCATGTGGATGAGCAGATGATGCAGGAGCTTCAGGACATTAAGAGAGAAATTCAGGTCGACCAGACCGTGCTTGTCGTGGATGCTATGACAGGACAGGACGCGGTAAACGTCGCTTCCATGTTTCAGGACAAAATAGGAATCGACGGGGTTATCCTCACGAAGCTTGACGGAGATACGAGAGGCGGAGCGGCTTTGTCAATCCGGGCAACCTGCGGGAAGCCGATTCTGTACGCGGGTATGGGAGAAAAGCTCTCGGATCTGGAGCAGTTTTATCCGGAGCGCATGGCATCGCGGATTCTCGGCATGGGAGATGTGATGTCCCTGATCGAGAAGGCTCAGGAGGCGATCGACGAAGAGAAAGCCCGCGATATGGAGCAGAAGCTGCGGAAAGCCAGGTTTGGTTTTGACGATTATCTCGAAAGCATGAACCAGATGAAAAATATGGGCGGTATTTCGAGTATTCTGAGTATGATTCCCGGTGTTGGCGGATCACAGATGAAGCAGATCGAGGATTCGATCGACGAGAAAAAGATGGCGCAGATTGAGGCGATCATCCTTTCGATGACGCCGGAGGAGCGCTCAAATCCGGATCTGCTGAATCCATCGCGCAAGAAAAGGATCGCGGCGGGAGCCGGCGTTGATATTTCGGAAGTAAACCGTCTGGTGAAACAGTTTGACCAGAGCAGGAAGATGATGAAACAGTACTCCGGTCTGCTCGGAGGAAGAACAGGTAAAAGAGGTAAGTTTAAGCTTCCCTTTTAACAGCGGGAACCAGTTTCCGGCTGATACTATAATCTGCCTAAGGAGGTGAAAAGAGTGGCGGTAAAGATCAGATTGAGAAGAATGGGAAAGAAGAAAAATCCTTTCTATAGAATCGTTGTAGCTGATTCCAGATGTCCGCGAGACGGAAGATTTATCGAGGAGATCGGAACCTACAATCCAAACACGGATCCGAGTGAATTCAAGATTAATGAAGAACTGGCTAAGAAGTGGCTTGCTAACGGCGCACAGCCGACCGAGACAGTTGGAAAGCTCTTCAAGGTAGCCGGGATTGAAAAATAGAGCAGAGGTGTGCATATATGAAAGAGTTAGTTGAAATAATTGCAAAGTCTCTGGTCGATAATCCGGATGAAGTGGAAGTGACAGAAAAGCAGAGCGGAAAGGCTCTGGTGCTGGAGCTCAAGGTGGCTCCTTCTGACATGGGAAAAGTAATCGGCAAGCAGGGCAGGATTGCAAAGGCAATCCGCTCTGTTGTAAAAGCTGCGGCATCCAGAGATGACATAAAGGTTATCGTGGATATTCTGTAGCAAAAGGACAGATACGGCAGTCATGACTTTGAGTTTTGGTATCGCCGCTGGTTACGATCGAATACAAACGGCAGTAAGAAGTACGCGCAGCGTACTTCTTATCGTCTTTACAGACATATAAAACGGCGCGGCGCGCCCGGGAGTAAAAATGACAGAAAATTTCAGAGTTGGTGCAGTCGCAAGCACGCATGGACTGCAGGGCGAGGTCAAGGTTTTTCCGACGACGGATGACCCTTCGAAATTTAAAAGACTGAAAAAGGTGTATATACAAGATGGCGCCGGCTTTGGCGAGCTTGAGATCGAGAGAGTAAAATTTTTTAAAAATATGGTAATCCTGAAATTTCGCGGACATGACAGAATCGAGGATGTCGAGTCCTACAAAGGAAAGGATCTTTATGTTCCGCGAAAGGATGCGGTCAGGCTGGAGAAAGATGAATACTATATCGCCGATCTGATCGGCCTTCGCATTGTCCTTGAGGACGGCAGCGAGTTCGGCATTCTTGGAGACGTTCTCCAGACGGGTGCAAATGATGTCTATGTGGTTCGTACCCCCGGCGGAAAGGAAGTTCTGATTCCGGCCATTCATCAGTGCATACTGGATGTGAATATCGCAGACGGGGTTATGCAGGTGCATCTGCTTGACGGTATGATTGAATAAAGGAGGCTTTTCATGAATTTTCATGTTCTGACCCTGTTTCCGGAGATGGTCGAAGATGCGCTTGGCACCAGCATTACGGGGCGGGCCATGGCGAAAGGCATCATCCGTCTTCATACAGTCAATATCCGCAGCTTTTCTCTGAGAGGGGACGGCAGGATCGACGATTATCCTTACGGCGGCGGGGCCGGTATGGTCATGCAGGCGGAACCGGTTATGCGGGCATTTGAATCCCTGGAAGCGAAGCTGCCGTCACAGTGCCGCGTGATCTGCCTGACTCCGCAGGGGCGCGTGTTCGATCAGAAGATGGCAGAGGAACTTGCCGGTGAAGGGGATCTGGTTTTTCTCTGCGGACATTACGAGGGGATTGATGAGAGGGTTCTTGATGAGATTGTCACGGACCATGTCTCGATCGGGGATTACGTGCTGACAGGAGGAGAGCTTCCGGCTCTTGTTATGATGGACGCGATTTCCCGTATGGTTCCCGGTGTTCTGAGCAATCAGGAATCCGGTCAGACGGAAAGCTTTCAGGGCGGACTGCTGGAGTATCCGCAGTACAGCCGTCCCGAGGACTGGAGAGGCAAAAAGGTGCCGCCGGTACTTTTGTCGGGCCATCATGCCAACGTGGACCGCTGGAGAAGAGAACAGTCGATTTTAAGGACGCTGAGGAACAGGCCGGAGCTGCTGGAGCGGGCCGTATTTGACAAAAAGGACCGGAAATATCTGCGCGGGCTCATATCCGGACAGGCAGAAGAGGAGATTACTTTGGACCAGATCACTTTTTTGTCAAAACTTCTTGCAAACATGGAAAAATCATGATAGAATAATCTGCGTTGTGGAAAAGAGATGGTCCTCTGTTACAGATTTTGTATTAAGAACATCCGAAAATATAAGGAGGAACACAATGAACGAAATCATCAGAAAAATTGAAGAAGAACAGCTGAAGGCTGAGACTCCTGAGTTTCGTGTAGGCGATACGGTAAAAGTATACGCGAAGATCAGAGAGGGAAACCGCGAGAGAATTCAGATCTTTGAGGGAATTGTTCTCAAGAAGCAGGGCGGAAGCGTAAGAGCTACATTTACTGTCCGCAAGAATTCAAACGGTATTGGAGTTGAGAAGACATGGCCGCTTCATTCTCCGTCGGTAGAGCGTGTCGAGGTAGTAAGACATGGTAAGGTAAGACGTGCGAAGCTGAATTATCTGAGAGGACGTGTCGGCAAGAGAGCCAAAGTGAAAGAGCTTGTGAAATAGTGAGTGTATCAGGGACAATTACATCATGTACATTGTCCCTGTTTGCATTACAGGGAAGAAGCTGATTTGAAAAAAGAGTTGCCCCGGCCGTATCCGAAAATCTCAGACAGAGACGGCCGGGCGGAGGGCAGTATGAGAAGACAGAGATCCCAGGTGAAAAGCCGCTTTGGAACAGGAACCCGTGCGGGCCGGTTTGCTCTTCTGCAGACGATTCTGATATGGGCTTTTCAGATTCTTGTGATGATTCTTTTTGCCTATATCGTTGTAATCTTTTTCGGTCAGTCCAGGACAAATATCGGCCAGTCGATGGAGATGACGCTGCAGGGCGGAGATACGGTTCTCATCAATACGTTTGCCTATCAGATCGGACATCCTGAGCGCGGTGATATCATTGCGTTTCAGCCGAACGGCAGCGAGACCGCGCACTCCAATATCAAGCGCGTGATCGGGCTGCCGGGGGAAACGGTTCAGATCCGGGAAGGGATCATATACATCGACGGACAGGTACTGATGGAGGAGAGAAATTATCCGGCAATTACAAATCCCGGGATGGCGGAGGATGAAATCCATCTGGGCAGGAAAGAATATTTTGTGCTCGGAGACAACCGCAACAACAGTGTGGACAGCCGGTTTGCGGATATCGGCATAGTAAATGCGGAATATATCGAGGGGAAAGTGTGGATGATTCTGTCTCCGGCCGAGAACAGAAGGCTGCTGTAAAACGGACTGCTTAACGGGGACAAAGAGCAAAGAGGTGGCGAATGAACTATCAGTGGTATCCGGGGCATATGACAAAAGCCAGGCGCATGATGCAGGAGGACATGAAGCTGATCGATCTCGTGGTTGAGCTGGTGGATGCGAGGATTCCTCTCTCAAGCCGCAATCCGGATATCGATGAGCTCGGAAAAGGAAAAGCAAGGCTGATTCTTTTGAACAAGGCGGATCTTGCGGATGACAGCGCGACAGCCGAATGGGAACAGTATTTCAGGGACCGCGGCTGCTTTACGGCTGTTCTTGATTCGAGAAGCAGAGCGGGAATCAGGGCGGTGAGCAGCGCCATAGAGGATGCGTGCCGGGAAAAAAGGGAGAGGGACCGGAAGAGGGGTATCCAGAACCGGCCGGTACGCGCGATGATCGCGGGCATTCCAAATGTGGGAAAGTCCACATTCATCAATACGTTTGCGGGGAAAGCCTGTGCCAGGACGGGGAACCGCCCGGGTGTGACGAAAGGGAAACAGTGGATACGCCTTAACCGGGAAGTTGAGATGCTGGATACGCCGGGCATACTCTGGCCCAAATTTGAGGATCAGATGGTCGGTCTGAGACTGGCGGTGACCGGAGCGATCCGTGATGAGATACTCCAGCCTGAGGAGATGGCGCTGTGGCTGATCGGGTATCTGCTGGCTGATTATCCCGGGATACTTGGCAGAAGATATCAGATTGATGAGAACGCTGCCGCGGCGCGGCAGGACGAATGGCTGCCGGTCGGCGAAACGGGATCGGAATCTGCTGTGGCGGTGCTGACCCGGATTGCGGATACGCGCGGCTGTATCAAAAAAGGAGGAGAGCCGGATTACCAAAAGGCATCCCGGCTTCTGATCGAGGATTTCCGAAGCGGCCGTCTCGGGAAAATCACGCTGGAAGTGCCTGCTTCGGGGAAACAGATATAATTTATAAAGGTGGTGGCTGACATGAAGACTGATAAGGTGGAAGAAAAGGAAACAAAGAAGACCAGCATGGCAGGAGAAATTCTAAGCTGGATTGCTTATATCGCCGTTGTGCTGGGACTTACATGGTTCATTCTGCATTTTGTGGGGCAGAGAACCATGGTGGACGGGCGGTCCATGAATCCGACGCTGAACGACGGGGACAATCTGATTGTTGAGAAGCTGTCTTACCGTTTTGGCGCTCCGGAACGCTTTGATATCATTGTGTTTCCGTATGATGATTCCAAACTTTTTATCAAGCGTATTATTGGTATGCCGGGCGAGACTGTGCAGATCGACCTGGAAGGAAATATTTACATAGACGGGGAAATCCTGGATGAAGATTACGGCCTTGAGACAATCGCGGATCCGGGCCGCGCGATCGAACCCGTGGTTCTGGGAGACGATGAGTATTTCGTCATGGGAGATAACCGCAATAACAGCAAGGACAGCCGTAATGCGCTCGTTGGAAATATCAAGAGGGACAAAATTGTGGGGCGCGCGTGGGTTCGCATCTGGCCCCTGTCTGATATCGGATTTCTGAAGCATGAATAAGCGGGCTGCCGGAAAGTGGTGACCAGCAGTGAAAAGAAAGAAAACTGCCGCAAAGAAAAAATCAGTCGTCAGAGAAGTGTTCAGCTGGATCTTTTATCTTGCAGCCGCGTTTATCTGTGCCGGACTGACAGTCAGATACGTCGGAGAGCGCACGCAGGTCAGCGGGGACTCCATGTATCCGACCGTGGAGGACGGGGATAATCTGATCGTCGACAAGCTCTCGTACCGGTTTACGGATCCTGACCGGTTTGATATTATTGTGTTTCCTTTCCGCTATCAGGAGGATACATTCTATATCAAACGTATCATCGGGCTCCCGGGTGAGACCGTGCAGATCCGTGACGGTATGATTTATATCAACGGCAGAAAGCTGGAGGAGAACTACGGCCGCGGTATTATCGGAAATCCGGGCCTTGCGTCGGAACAGATTACGCTGGGACAGGATGAATATTTTGTTCTCGGCGATAACCGCAACAACAGCAGCGACAGCCGTGAGCCGAGCGTAGGCAACATATCACGCAGCGATATCATCGGCAGGGCATGGTTCCGGATCTGGCCCCTGTCCGGCTTCGGATTTCTTTGATGCCGATATAGTGCGTAAAATTGGGAAATTTTAAATTCGCACCGCCTGGAAAGTTTATAACGGACTTTTCTTGTGCGGTGCGTTTGCCGTATGCGCGCATGGAAACCAGCTGCTGACGCAGCCACCAGGGCCGCGCAGACGAGCAGGAGGAAAAGCCGCCTCCTGCCCGATGAAAGGAGGGAGCCATGAAAAGCATTGCGGATATCAGACGCGAACTGGAACAGGCAGATGGCAAAAAACTGGAGGAACTGCTTGTTTTGTACGGAAATGACCCCAGAAAGGGTGTTGTCAGTCTGACGGAAACTTATAAAAGAAAGCGGGAACGTCTGGAAAAGGAGCGCGAAAGACTTGCGCGCATGCGCGTTTATGAGAAAAAATATGAGCATGTCGGCCTGATCTGCGGCATAGATGAAGCGGGACGGGGACCTCTGGCCGGTCCGGTTGTCGCTGGGGCCGTTATTCTGCCCGCGGACTGCGAAATTTTATATCTGAATGATTCGAAGCAGCTGTCCGCAAAAAAAAGGGAAGAGCTGTATGACGAGATCCGCGAAAAAGCGCTGGCGGCCGGAGTCGGGATCGTGGATCATGAGCGCATTGACGAGATCAATATTCTGCAGGCGACGTATGAAGCCATGCAAAAAGCGGTCGCTTCACTTGGAATTATGCCTCAGATTCTTTTGAATGACGCGGTTACAATCCCCGGCATTGAAATTCCCCAGGTGCCGATCATAGGAGGAGACGCGAAAAGTCTTTCAATCGCGGCCGCAAGCGTGATCGCGAAGGTGACAAGAGACAGGATTATGTGCGAATATGACCGGGAGATGCCGCAGTATGGGTTTGCGTCTCACAAAGGATACGGGACGGCCACGCACGTGGAAGCTGTGCGTAAATACGGACCTTCGCGGATACACAGGATAAGCTTCTTAAAAAACATACTGGGGCAGGACTGGCAGACCGCAGGGAAGGGAGCGCATGATTGAACAAAAGAAAAACCGGAGCACTGTATGAGCAGCGTGCGGCTCTGTTTCTCGAAAACGAGGGGTACCGTGTTCTGGAGCGGAATTTCCGGTGCAGACAGGGGGAGATTGACCTCATTGCGCTGGATGGGAAATGTCTTGTGTTTCTGGAAATAAAATACAGAAGGGACGACAGGCTGGGGAGCGGCGCCGAGGCGGTAGGCTTTGCCAAGCAGCAGCGTATTATCCGCTGTGCAGAATATTATCTGGCGAAACACGCCCAATACGCGGCCATGCCCTGCAGATTTGACGTTGTCTCTGTGTGCGGGGGAAAGACGGTGCTGTATAAAGACGCATTTCAGGTTCCTGCATATGTATGACATGATGCCAGAGTCGAAAGGTCATGCGTTCCATGTTCACATGGAAAAGCATGACACTGAGACCAAAAAAACACCGAAAAGGAGCCATAAAAGAAGATATATCAGGAGGAAGCGATGGTTGTCACGTATGTTTCACAGGAAAAGATCATCATTCTCATTGCGGCGGCCGCCGCGGTGATCCTGTTTGTACTGATCACTGTGCGCATGTTTTTGCGCGTACCCCGTTATCCCTACCGTTCCCGCCCGATTCTGACGAGAAGAGAGTATGGATTTTATCTGCTGCTGAAAAGAGAAGCGGACAGGAGAAATCTTCTGATCTGTCCGAAGGTTGGCCTGAAGGATCTGATGGAGGTATCCTGCCGCAGAAATTATATGAAATATTTTTCCGGGATCGCGCAGAAACATGTGGACTTTGTTATATGCGACAGGAATCTTGAGGTGCTTTTTGCACTTGAACTTGATGACAGGTCTCATGACACAAGAGAAGCGGAAAAGAGGGATCAGTTTAAGGACAGGGCGTTCCGCGCCGCGAAAATCCCTCTGAAACGGGTCAGAAATTATAATGAAGAGACTGTTCGCGAGCTGTTCCGGGGAATTTGATCCGATAAAAGATTCGTGCTTCCGGAACGGAGCTGGAAAGGATGAGTGATGCCGTGTTTTATGAAAATGAAGCCTGCAGCGATGTGATTTGCAGTGATATGATTTGCGGCGATGTGGTCCGCGGTCTGAAGCTGCACCGGACGAAGGGCAGTCCCCGGACGACGGAGCTGCTTGAAAAAGAAGATGTACCGTTTCTTGTTTTTCCGTCTCTTTGCCGGATTCCCGGGATTGTGCATGGATTCAGCACAAGACTTGGAGGCGCAAGCGCAGGAGAGCTTGGAACCATGAATTTAAGCTTTTCGCGCGGGGATGACCCGGAGAATGTGCGGGAAAATTATCGCCGCATCGCGCGGGCGATCGGTTTTTCGACAGAGGATATGGTTTTTTCCTGGCAGACACATACGAACCATGTCCGCGTTGTGACAGAGGCGGACCGTGGGAAGGGGTACACAGCCGACAGAGATTACCAGGATGTGGACGGTCTGGTGACAAATGTGCCGGGACTTGTTCTTGTGACCTTCTACGCGGACTGTGTGCCGTTGTTTTTTGTGGATCCGGAACATCATGCAATCGGGCTTTCTCACTCGGGGTGGAGAGGCACGGTATCCGATATCGCGAAAGAGACAGTCAGGACAATGCGCGAAGAATACGGAACCGATCCTGCCCGGCTGACTGCGGCGATCGGACCTTCTATCTGCCGCTCCTGCTATGAGGTGAGCGAGGATGTGATCGCCCGGGTGAGAGAACAGTATCCTCCCGAATTATGGGCGGATCTGTACGATACCAAAGAGAACGGAAAGTTTCAGCTTGATCTGTGGGAGGTCTGCCGCCGGAATATGATGCGTGCGGGGATCCGGCCGGAAAACATTGCCGTGACAGATGTCTGCACCTGCTGCAACCCGGATATTTTTTATTCGCACAGGGCCTCAAAGGGAAGAAGAGGGAATCTGGCGGCGTTTCTGTCGTACAGGAAAGAATCCTGAAGTCCGTAAAGACTGCGGTTCTGCTTTTAATAAGGAGAGGAATGATATATGAACGGGCATTTGATTAAAGAAGTTCTGCCGGGATCGATCGCCGAAGAGCTGGAGATAGAGGCCGGAGACCGTCTCCTTGCGGTGAATGAGGAAGAGATTGAGGATGTGTTTGACTACCGCTTTCTGGTGAAGGATGTGTATCTGACGGCACTTGTTGAAAAACCAAATGGAGAGCAGTGGGAGCTTGAGATAGAAAAAGATTACGATGAGGATCTGGGAATTGTTTTTGAGAACGACCTGATGAGCGAGTACCATTCCTGCAGAAACCGCTGCATCTTCTGCTTCATAGATCAGATGCCGCCAGGCATGCGGGAAACGCTGTATTTTAAGGACGACGATTCACGTCTGTCATTCCTGCAGGGAAATTACCTCACACTGACGAATATGAGCGAGAAGGATATTGACCGGATCATACGGTTTCATCTCGCGCCGATCAACATTTCTGTCCATACGACAAATCCCGAGCTCCGCTGCCGGATGCTGAAAAACCGGTTCGCGGGACGTTCCCTGTCGTATCTGAAACGTCTGTATGACCACCAGATTGAGATGAACGGCCAGATTGTACTCTGCCGCGGGATCAACGACAAAGAAGAGCTCGCACGCACGATTGAGGATCTGTCGGCTTTTCTGCCGTTTCTGAGAAGCGTGTCGGTTGTTCCGGCAGGAATTACAAAATACCGTGAGAATCTGTATCCGCTCGAGCTGTTTTCAAAGGAAGAGGCGGGGCAGGTAATCGATTACATTGAGAGCCGGCAGAAAGAATTTTACGAACGCTGGGGACTGCACTTTGTCCATGCGAGCGATGAATTTTACGCGCTGGCGGAACGTCCCTGGCCGGAGGAAGAACGCTATGACGGCTATGTTCAGCTTGAAAACGGCGTTGGGATGATGAGGCTTTTGCGTGAGGAATTTACGCAGGCTCTGGCGGAGCGGATAAAAAAACCGCTGTATGAGACGGAAAAAAAGTGCCGCCGCCGGGCGATGATTGCCACGGGACTTCTCGCGGAAGGGATGATCCGGGAACTTGCGGCAGAGTTTACGAAAGCCTATCCGGAATCCGACATACAGGTGATCGGAATCAGGAACGACTTCTTTGGTGAGACAATCACGGTATCCGGGCTGATTACAGGGCAGGACCTGGTCAGTCAGATCGGAAAGATTCCGCAAAAAGAGCGCGGAGACCTGCTTCTGATCTCGTCAAATATGCTGCGGATGGGCGAGGATGTGTTTCTGGATGATATGACTTTGCAGGAAGCCGGCAGGATGCTTTCCATGAGAATTGTTCCAGTGGACTCACGCGGGGAGGACCTTCTTTGCGCGCTGCTTGAAGAAGATTATCATACGCACAGGGACGATACAGGGTTTGTGTATGTAAAGGCATACGGAAAGCCGTGAAATATTTTCGGAGGCGGGCCGCTCCCCCTGATGGGGACGGCCCGCCTCCTGCTCGATTCACAGGCATATTCTTTGCTCTGGATCTCAGGAACGTATGGCGTGGTAGGAAGCCAGAAGGTCGTTGATCTTTTCGGTCGGCGATTCGATTTTGCTCATCGACACGTCGTGATTCAGACATTCGATGATCATCGCGAGAAATCTGGACATGTCGGCCTCCGCGTAATAGGGTTTTGCGAGCAGCTCGGGAGAACGGTAATTCAGATTGGTTGTGACCACTTTTGAGATATAGCCTTTTTCGTAGTAGTCGTCAAAATCCGAGAGACCGTCCGTGAACAGTCCGAAAGTCGTGCAGATAAATACGCGTTTTGCTTTGCGCTCCTTTAACTGGCGCGCTGTGTCCAGCATGCTGCCGCCGGAGGAAATCATGTCGTCAATGATGATAACATCCTTGCCTTCGACGGAATCCCCGAGAAATTCGTGAGCGACGATCGGGTTTTTCCCGTTGACGATCGTTGTGTAGTCGCGCCGTTTATAAAACATACCCATTCCGAGCCCCAGGATGTTCGCGAAATAGACAGCGCGCTTCATGGCGCCTTCATCCGGGCTGATGACGGCCAGATACTGAGGATCTATCCTGAAATCAGGAACCGTGTCAACCAGCGCCTTCAGGAACTGGTAGGTGGGCATGAACGAATCAAAGCCTTTCAGCGGGATCGCATTCTGCACACGCGGGTCATGCGCATCGAAGGTAATGATGTTTGATACGCCCATATCGGAGAGTTCCTGCAGGGCGATGGAGCAGTCCAGCGATTCCCGCTTGTTTTTCTTGTGCTGGCGCCCTTCGTAGAGAAATGGCATGACAACATTGATGCGTTTTGCTTTTCCGGTGGCCGCCGAGATAATGCGTTTCAGATCCTGGTAATGGTTGTCGGGGGACATGTGGTTCTCGTATCCGCATACTGTATAGGTCAGGCTGTAATTGCAGATGTCAACCAGGATATAGAGATCGGTTCCGCGCACGGAGTCGTTGATCTGTCCCTTGCCTTCTCCGGATCCGAACCTGGGACATCTGCAGTCCAGCAGATAGCTGTCCTCGAGATAACCGGAAACCGCAGGCGGATTTTTCAGGAAGCGGGCGGTATCCCGCCGCATGGCCGCGATATGGCCGTCCACTGTGACGCCGAGTTCACGGCAGCCTTCAAGAACCGCGATTTTCAAAGGTCCGACCGGAAGAGTCTGTTCCAAAGTAAATATGTCCGACATATGATCCTCCCTGTGTAAGGTAAAATAGATAGGTAATTATGATAAATTATTGTAAGAAATATTGTGATGCGCGTATGTACATTATATTTATAGCATTTCACGGAAGAAGAGTCAAGTTCAAAAACCTGACCTTTACAAAGCAGCCGAATTCATGTAAAATCAAACGGAAAACAGACTGTTATGAAGGAGGAAAAAGATGAGCAAACCAATCGTTGCGATCGTCGGCAGGCCGAATGTAGGAAAATCCACATTGTTCAATGCGCTGGCGGGTCAGAATATCTCGATTGTAAAAGATACGCCGGGTGTGACAAGGGACAGAATTTATGCTGATGTCGAATGGCTGAATCTCAGCTTTACCCTGATCGATACAGGGGGAATAGAACCTGACGCGAGCGATGTGATTCTGTCTCAGATGCGGGATCAGGCTCAGATCGCGATCGATACAGCGGATGTGATCCTATTCCTTGTGGACTGCAGGCAGGGACTGACGGATTCGGATTCCAGGGTGGCGGATATGCTGCGCCGTTCACATAAACCGGTGGTTCTTGTTGTAAATAAGGTGGACAGCTATCAGAAAATGATGGCGGATGTCTACGAATTTTATAATCTCGGGATCGGCGAACCGCATCCGATTTCCGCAAGCAATAAAATCGGGATCGGGGATATGCTCGACGCGGTGGTGGGGCATTTTAATCCTGAGGAGGTTGAGGATTACGAGGATGACCGTCCGCGCGTCGCGATTGTGGGAAAACCGAATGTCGGGAAGTCGTCCCTGATCAACAGGCTGACCGGGGAGAACCGTCTGATCGTATCGGATATTGCGGGGACGACGAGGGACGCGGTTGACACCGTCGTCAAATGGAACGGGCAGGAATACGTGTTTATCGATACGGCAGGCCTGCGCCGCAAAAACAAGGTAAAAGAAGAGCTGGAGCGGTACAGCATGATCAGAACCGTGACGGCGGTAGAGCGCGCTGACGTAGTTGTTATTATGATCGACGCGACCGAGGGAGTGACGGAGCAGGACGCAAAAATTGCCGGGATCGCTCATGACCGCGGAAAAGGCATTGTGATCGCGGTCAATAAATGGGACGCCGTCACGAAGGACGACAAGACGGTCTACCGGTATACGGAACGTATCCGCGAAGTGCTTTCCTATATGCCCTACGCGGAGATCCTGTTTATCTCGGCGGAGACGGGGCAGCGGCTTCCAAGACTGTTTGAGACGATCGATATGGTGATCACAAATCAGTCCATGAGAATCGCCACCGGCGTTCTCAATGAGATCATGGCGGAGGCCGTGGTCCTGCAGCAGCCGCCTTCCGACAAGGGGAAACGGCTGAAGCTGTATTACATCACGCAGGTCGCGGTGAAGCCGCCGACATTTGTTATTTTTGTGAATGACAAGAGCCTGATGCATTTTTCCTATACGCGCTATTTGGAAAACAAGATCCGCGACGCTTTCGGCTTCAAGGGGACATCACTGAAATTTATCATTCGCGAACGAAAGGATAAGGAGAATTGATATGGAACGCCTGATTTGCCTGGCTGTTGGTTATGTATTTGGCCTGTTTCAGACCGGATATCTGTACGGCCGTCTTCACGGAATTGATATCCGCAGTCATGGGAGCGGAAATGCCGGCACGACGAATATGCTGAGAACGCTCGGGACAAAGGCGGGGATCCTGACGTTTTTCGGGGATGGGTTTAAATGCGCTTTTGCCGTGTGGACGGTCCAGCTTCTGTTTCGGAAGTCCTGCGGGGATATTCTTCCGCTTCTCTCGCTTTATGCGGGGGCGGGCGCCGTGCTCGGTCACAATTACCCGTTTTATCTGGGGTTCCGCGGAGGGAAGGGGATTGCTGCGACCGGCGGACTTCTGCTGGCGCTGAATCCGGTTATGACGCTGCTTGGAATCGTCACATTCGCGGCCGCGTTTCTTCTGACCCATTATGTTTCGCTGGGATCTCTGCTTGTCTATACCGGCTTTCTCGCCGAGATCATTCTTTTCGGGCAGAGAGGAGTCTGGGGTATGACGCAGCCGCGGCTGTATGAAATGTATGCGCTGGCGGCGGCCCTGACGATCCTTGCGTTCTGGAAGCATCACGAGAATATCAGCCGTCTGCTTCACGGGTGCGAGCGGAAAACTTATTTGTTCAGGGAGAATAAAAAAGACTGAAAATTGACAGGAGGCATTCATCACATGGCAGAAATCGGTGTCATTGGCGCGGGAAGCTGGGGAACGGCGCTTGCGCTTTTGCTGTTGGAAAACGGACATCAGGTGACTTTGTGGTCGCACAGCGCATCGGAGGCGGAGTATATCCGCACAACGCACCGGCACGAATCAAAGCTGGAAGGAATCTGTATTCCGGAATCAATGAACGTTACATCTTCTCTTGCGGAAGCGATGGAGGGAAAGGAAGTCTGTATTGTTGTTGTTCCGTCTTCTTTTGTGAGAGAGACGGCCGAACGGATGAAACCGTATGTCAGGCCGGGAATGATTTTGGTGAGCGCGTCGAAAGGAATTGAGGAAACCACGCTTTTTACGATGAGCCAGATTCTGGAGGGAGTTCTGCCGGAGACCGTATGCGCCGTGCTTTCCGGACCGAGCCACGCGGAAGAGGTCGCGAAAGGGCTTCCGACCACCTGCGTGATCGGGGCGCATCGGGAGGAGGATGCGCGGTATCTGCAGAAGCTTTTCATGAGTCCGTGCTTTCGGGTGTACATCAGTCCGGATGTGACAGGGATCGAGCTTGGCGGCGCGCTGAAAAATGTGATCGCGCTGGCGGCCGGAATCGCGGACGGAATGGGGTATGGAGATAATGCGAAGGCTGCCCTGATTACGCGCGGGATGGTTGAGATCTCACGTCTCGGGACGAGGCTTGGCGGCCGTCTGGAAACTTTTTCGGGACTTACCGGAATGGGAGATCTGATCGTGACCTGCGCGAGCATGCACAGCAGAAACCGGAGAGCGGGCATTCTTCTTGGAAAGGGCTATACAATGGAGGAAGCCATGCGGGAGGTGAATATGGTTGTCGAAGGCGTCTATTCGGCAAAGGCGGCGGTAAAGCTTGCGAGGTCGTGCGGCATTGAGCTTCCGATCATAGAGCAGGTAAATCAGGTGCTGTTCGAGGGGAAGGATCCGCACCGGGCCGTGTCCGAGCTGATGCTGCGGGATTCAAAGATCGAGAATTCGCTGCTTCCGTGGGATCCGGACAGAGCCTGATTCGGGGCCGAAACCGCTTCCGTGAAAGATGCGGCAGGCAGAATTTGATTGTGGAATTCTTAACAAAGTTTTGCCGCTAAAAAAGTGCTAAAGAAAACCATGGTAAATTTTCATAATACGCTGCCATGGTTTTTTTCTGTTTTTAAAAAAAGTTCTAAAAAAAGTACATATTGGTGGTTGTGAGAATGAACAGGTTGTGCTATAATGGCACCAAATGTAGAAGAAGATTTTACAGTGTGAAATTCTTAACAAACTTTTATTCATGAAAGGACGACGATTATGCATTTGGTTCACGATGAAAACGGCAATCCGTGTCCGCATTCCCATGAGCATACTCATACACATCAGCATACGTATGAACATTCCCATCCCCACAGCCATGAGCATGGACACGAGGAAGAGCATGATCATACCCATGAGCAGGAGAACTGCAGCCAGGCTTCCTGCGACAGCGGGTGCGCGGGATGCGGAGCTCATGAGCATGGACACAGCCATGAGCATGGCGCGGAGACGCCGGGCCAGGACAAACTGACGGCTCTGCTTGATTACATGTGGAAGCACAATGAGCATCACGCTGCCGAGCTTGACCAGGTTGCTGACAAGCTCAGGGAGGCCGGGAAGGCCGAGGCGGCCGAGCAGATCAAAAAGGCTGTGGACGAGTTCCAGAAGGGCAACCTTTATCTTAGTCTGGCTTTGTCCATGGTAAAGAGCTGAATTATATAAATGATTATCCCTTGATTTTTTATGGAAGATAATTGAAGAAAAGTTTGAAATCCATCCCCGGTCAGTTTCTGAGGGAAGCCGGCAGGAGACGGGATTTGCCAGGGAGGTGCGGATTTATGTGTCTGGCGACAGCTTACAGGACTTCAGAGCCCGACAGCGTGATTCTCGAGTATGTCAGCAAAATTGAGGTTCGGGACGGAAAGATCATTCTGACGGATGTGCTTGGAGATCAGAAGACGATCGAGGGTACGCTTGCGATGGCGGATCTGACCGGCGGAGTAGTCAGGATCAACTGCTGACCGAACGGAAAATCCTGCGCGCCGGGAAGCTGCCCGGCGGGGCAGACCGGGATCCGCGGACGGATTCCGGATTATTTGCATATAACGGAAGGACTGCCTGATAGCTTTCCGTTATAGGAGGCGGCAGATGGCTGCGGCCGAAGGCGGGAAGCTGCCGGCGGTATCAGCTGCGAATATCTGCGGTCATAGATTTATGTAACCAGTACAGTTGGCAATCCGCTGCAGACGGCGGGGCATCAATCCTGCAGCGCTGTCCATGCAGAGGAAGGCAATTGACTTTCGCGGCATTTGCCCGGCACACGAGGGTGCGCACGGGTCTGCTGTCCGCGGAAATCAGCGCCGGACGGAAATCCAGGCCGCCCGGCAGACAGTCAGGAGGGCCGTTTTATGGCACATATTATTGCAATCGCAGGAAAGGGTGGAGTGGGCAAGACGACGCTCGGCGGCATGCTGATCCAGAGCATGTGCGAGATGGGAAAACACCCGATCCTGGCAGTAGATGCCGATGCAAATTCAAATCTGAACGAAGTGCTCGGCGTCGAGGTTGAAATGACACTCGGTGATGTCCGGGAGGAAATCGCAAGGGATGAGAACAGGGTCACTTCGGAGAAGAAGATCCCGGCCGGCATGGCAAAAGCAGATTACGCGGAGATCATGTTCCAGCGCTGCCTGATCGAGGATGATGATTTTGATCTTCTTGTGATGGGCAGGACGCAGGGCAAGGGATGCTACT
>CANQEC010000024.1 GCA_947594335.1 uncultured Lachnospiraceae bacterium | reverse complement strand
AACTACCTGCCTGGATTTTTTTTCTTCCATTATACCCCCCCCGGTCACAAACCGGTCATTTCATGACATTTTCTCATTCTTTTTGAGAAAAAGATTTTGGAGAGGGCGTAAAAAAAAGAGGTGCCGCAAAATCATCAAAATCAGATGATTTTACGGCACCTTCACTTATTTCTTTGTTTTCTCTTACATGTTTCAGAGACTATAACCGCAATTCTTTTATTTCACAGCGCCTGAAGCCACGCCTCCGATGATCTGTTTCTGGCAGACCAGGTAGAAGATCAGAATTGGCAGGAGCGCCAGCAGATAAGATGCAAACGCCAGATTATAGTTTGTTCCGAACTGCGTCTGGAAGTTCAGCTGTGCCAGCGGCAGCGTGTTCATATCCGTGCCGCCCATGATGACGAGCGGCGTCATGACGTCGTTCCAGACAGCCAGCGCGGTCAGCACGGCCACGGTCGCATGCATCGGTTTCATCATCGGGAAGATGATTTTCCAGTACAGGTACCAGGTGCTGGCCCCGTCCACGTTGGCGGCCTCCTCGAGCGCCATCGGGATGTTCTTCAGATAACCGGTGTACAACAGCAGGTTGATCGGCATATAGAACACCAGATACAGGATAATGACGCCGACGCGGTTCGCGATTCCCATCTGCGCCGTCTGTTTGACCAGCGGCATCATCAGGATCGCAAACGGGACAAACATACCGGATACGATATAGTAATAAATGAATTTATACGCTTTGGAATCCGCCATGCTCCGGCCGATCGCGTAAGCTGCGATCGCGTGGATTCCCACGGCAAGCACGACTGTGATGACCGTAATGATCAGACTGTTGCCGAGCGAATGCCAGAAATCTGTGACCCGCATGGCCTCCGCAAAGTTCGAAAAACTCCAGTGCGACGGAAACGCGAGCGCTCCGGCAATGTCGTTCGTCATCTCGGACGGCTGCTTGAACGCGATAATGACTGCCATATAAAGAGGGAAGAAGATCGTCAGGCAGCCGAGGACCAGCAGTATCGTGACCGGCCAATTGATTCTCTCACCATTTTTATCTCTCATCATAACTGTTCCTCCTTGCTGTTCATGAATCTCATCTGGGCCACGGAGAAGGCCACGATCACAACAAAGAACACGAACGCGTTCGCGCTCTGGAAGCCAAACTGGCCGCCGCCCATACCGTTGTTATAGATCAAAAACGAGATGGACTCTGTGCTCTGGGACGGGCCTCCCTTTGTCAATGCCATGATCTGGTCAAATACCATGAGGAAATTCTTCATGCAGAGAACCGTGTTGGTCGTGACAAACGGTATGATCAGCGGGAACGTCAGATTCCAGAAGCTCTTCCAGCCGGTCGCTCCGTCGAGGGAACCGGCCTCATAGACGTCCTCGGGCACCGTCTGAAGTCCTGAGATATAGATGATCGTATTCTGGGCGATCGACTGCCAGGCTCCGACGATCACGATGCCAAGCCAGGCTGTCTTCGTGCTCGCGAGGATACTCGAGCTGAGGAAACCGATGCCGAGCTTCTGTCCGACTGCCGGAATAATGTAAGTGAACAGGAAGCTGAAAATATAGGCCACGATCAGGCTGCCGAGCACGTTCGGGATAAAGTAGATGCCGCGCAGGGCGCTTTTGGCTTTGATCGAGCTGTTCAGTCCGAGCGCGAGGATCAGGCTGATCACGTTCGTCAGGATTGTGCAGACAAACGCGTATTTGATTGTGAACCAGTAGGAGCCGCCGACTCTGGAGTCGGTAAACAGATCCATGTAATTGCGAAGGCCGACCCAGTCGTAGGTGCCGTAGCCCTTAAAGTTCGTAAAACTGTAAATAAAGCCGCGGATCAGCGGATATGTATTAAACAAGAAAAACAGTATGACAACCGGTATCGTAATGCACATAAATGTGCGTTTTCTGCCATTGACAGCTTTACCATTCATTCTTCCGTCCCTCCTTGCTCTGCCGCTTCAGGATGTTCTTCCAGATAATCCTGGAGCTTTCGGATTACATCACGGTTGTAGCGCACCCAGTCCGTATCAAACCTGGTCAGGAACGTATCAAGCGCATTCTCGCTTTCATCGAGAAGGTAGGTCTGGATCATGGCGTCCACCGCCATCTCACTCGGATAGTAATGATCCTGGTAGTCTGCGGACTTTCCTTCTATAATATATTCCTTCATCCCGTCAAGCACGGACGGAAGCTCGAAATCGCCCTTTTTGCAGGGAACAGCGCCCTGATCGTCCAGGTATTTCTGAATATTCTCATCCTGATACAGGAAATTCAGCACCTCATAGGCCGCCTCTTTGTGCTCGCACGCCGCCATCACCATAAATTCAAGGTCGTTTCCTGAATTCAGGAGGTTCTCGTCCGCATTGCTGCTCGCCGGGAACACAAACGAGTCGATGTTCATGTCCGGATTTACAGACTGGATCTGCGGCACCGCGTAGCTTCCGATCGTGTACATGGCCGATTCTCCTCGGGCGAATGCCGTACATGCGTCGTTGTAGCTGTAGGAGACAGGCGCAGGTTCCGCATACTCGAGCAGAGCTTTCGTCTTCTCCGCAACCTCGCGGTACGCCTCAGAGAATGTCGCCGTTCCGCTGTTTACCTGTCTGCAGATATCCGCCGGGGCAAGATCGACCGCGATCGCGTTCCAGGGAGCAAGGCAGGTCCAGGTATCGCGGAAGCCCAGGTACAGAGGCAGAATACCTGCTTCCTGAATCTCCTCGCACAGCGCGATAAACTCTTCCCAGGTCGTCGGAATCTCCCAGCCGTGTTCTTCAAACATATCCTTATTGTACAGGATACCGGCCGCGTTCGCCATGTACGGAATCGCATATACGCCTTCCTTCGGAACAAACTCCAGGTTCTTATTGATCGCAAGGTAAGATTCCTTGATGTCCGCAAGTCCCTCGTAATCCGAGATATCCATAAACAGGTCCGCATCCAGGAAATTGGAATACGTAATGTCGCCGCCAATGCCGATGATATCCGGATATTCCTCGCGGATGAGCTTTGTCTTGAGGACTGTTGTTGCATCGTTCGGAGAGTCAATCCTCAGCTCAATATCGTCGTGAGTCGCGTTAAATTCTTCTTCAAAGGCATCGAAAATATCCACTGCTTCCGGTTTGTACTGAAGCATCTCAATGACAGTTTTGCCCGAATCCGCGGACTTGCCGCAGCCGGACGCAAATACTGCAATGGCAGCCGCCAGACCGATGCAGGCCAGAAAGCTGGCTGCCCTTACATTTTTTCTCATGGAAAATCCTCCTTTCATTTCTATCACTATTCCCCGGAAGCACCTTTTTTCCGTCCGCCGCCGGCTGCGGGCAGAAATGAAAGGCTTTCCTTCAAGGTATAATGAACTGATCCCGGAAGCCATACAATATATCTCAATTCTTCATTCTCTTTTCGGCACGGCTCCCATTTTTTCGTATAATATGCCTATATAACGCAAAAATATTTGGTCAAAATCCCAATTTTTTTTCTGTTTTCCTGTCTTGTGCTGTCAGTATATACAGGCAGAACAGAAAAGTAAATATCACAATATTTCATCAAATATATCATTTTTCTGTTTTTGTGGTATATATGTCAGATATGGTGTGATTCTGCTATATATGGTGGAATTTCCGCTTTCTTTTTTCACTTTTTTCCTATAAAATATCAGCAGCCGGGCAGAAGGAATAACCGCTTTCTGCCCGCCGCGCGGCCCGTATGCTGCACCGGCAGCCGGCTTCCTTATGCGGGCCTGTACAGAATAAATATGGCGCCGCAGGGAATTATCCGGCGCAGACGCCGCTGTTACATAAGGAGGATTCACAGTTGCCATACGAAAATACTTTTACCCTTTTTCCAAATGAACGTTACATGGACATGACTCTGGTCCAGTATGGCCTGGAGCAGTGCCCTCCCAACTATTCCTACGGCCCCGTTGCCCGGAACCATTTCCTGTTCCACTATATTCTTTCCGGCAAAGGATGCCTGCTCTCGACGGGCAGCGACGGGAAAACCCGCACCTACCAGCTCCTTGCCGGCTCCGGTTTTCTGATCTGCCCGCACCAGATCAACACCTATACCGCGGACAGCGAGCATCCGTGGTGCTACTGCTGGCTGGAATTTGACGGACTCAAATGCAAGGATATCCTCACGGCCGCCGGAATCTCCTTCGACGCTCCCATCTACCACCCCATAAACGGCGAATCGAGGGAGCTTCTGAAAAATGAAATGCTCTCGATCATTTACAGCAAGGACCGGTCCTCCCTCTATCTGATCGGCCACCTGTACCTGTTCCTCGACACTCTGATCCACTCTTCCTTCAATCACTCGGAGCTGACGGGCGGAAGGCTGAAGGATCTCTATATCCGGGAGGCGACCGCTTTCGTGGAACAGAATTACCACCACTGCAATGTCACAATCAGGGATATGGCCATCTTCTGCAACCTGAACCAGAATTACCTGGCCCGGATCTTCAAGGAGACGCTGCACCAGACGCCGCAGCAGTTCCTGATCTACTACCGGATGAACAAGGCGGCGGAGCTTCTCCGCTACACCTCCCTGCCCGTGGGCGAAATCTCCCGACAGGTCGGCTATCAGAGCCAGCTTAATTTTTCCAGGGCATTCAAGAATGTGTACGGGAGCTCCCCGCAGAACTGGAGAAAAGAACACAGAATGGAGACCGGAAAAGGAAAGATGCGGCCTGCGCAGTGAAAAAAGGAGCCGGACACTGATTACTTAGTGTGCCGGCTCCATTTTTCACCCGGTAGTATTTGTCTTTTTTACTGCAATTATCCGATCGTATCCCTGATATCAGACACCAGCTGCTCCGCCCAGTCGTACTGCGCATAGAAGTCGTCGTATACGCTCTGCGACGCCTCAACAAACGGGGCGGTATCCGGATAACTGATCTGCATGCCGGCAGCCTCCAGCTCGGCGATCATCTCAGCTTCATTCGCGGTGACCGCGTGACGGTGCTGCATGCCGCAGTATGAGGCGCATTCCGTGATAATTTTCTGCAGATTTTCAGGAATCCCGTTCCACACATCCAGATTAAAAACCATATTTTTCGGCTGATACTGATAATTCACCATGGACAGATAGCTCTGCACATCCTGGAAATTATTCGCGTAAATATTCGCGATGGGGTTTTCCTGGCCGTCAAACTCTTTTTCCTCAAGAGCTCCGTACAGCTCTGAGAAAGCGGCAAAGGAAGGGGATGCCCCATAAGCTTTAAACACGGCTTCGGTCATCTGGTCATCCGGCGTACGGATTTTCAGTCCCTCCAGGTCCGCAGGCGTCTCGATCGGGCGGACGCTGTTGGTGATCTGGCGCAGGCCGTTCTCCCACCAGGCAATCTGAACCAGATTGGAATCCGCCAGATCCGCTGTCATATCAGCCCCGATCTCACCGTCCAGCACCTTGTATACCTGTTCATAATCAGAAAACAGGAACGGAAGGCTCAGGGCAGTCATCTTCGGCGCATAGGCGCTCTCCTGGCCGCTCGGCATCATCATGCCCTCCAGATTCCCCATCTCCACCATCTTGGCCATCTCTCTGTTGCTGCCAAGTATCTCGGAAGGGTAGAGTTCAATGATCACCTGACCGTCCGTCAGTTCCTCCACATCCTCCTTGAACTTTTCAAGATAGACGTGGATCAGGTTGGTCTCCGTGTCGCTGTGTCCGATCCGGATAAGATAAGGCTCGTCTGTGCTTTCCGCATTTTCAGCAGCCTCACCGCTGACTTCGCTTTCGCTCTCGTTTTCTTTTGCAGAGACGCTTCCAACGCAGATGGCAGAAGATAACAACACAGTCAGAGCCAGTATCAGAGTAATGATTCGCTTCATATATTTCCTCCTTTAAAACAATGACCCGCTGTCCGCCGCGCCGGAATAATCCAAAACGGACGGACAGTATTTAATCATTTTGCCGTCAGCCTCACACGAACATCATGGAGATCGGCTCCACATAGGTCACCAGCAGCAGTATGATAAGCTCCGCGATCAGGCAGGGTACGATGCCTTTGGATATTTCCTCGATCTTGATGTCCCCGATGCCGCAGGCCACGTACAGGTTGACGCCCACCGGCGGGGTGAACAGTCCGATTGCCAGATTTACGATCATGACCACGCCCAGATGGATGGGGTCGATGCCCAGCTGCAGGGCGACCGGAGCAAACAGCGGCGTGAAGATATACAGCGCCGAGGTGGAATCCAGGAAGCAGCCGGCGATCAGCAGCACGATATTAATAATAATGAAGAAGATGATCCTGTTCCCGCCGACGATGGAGATCATGAAGTCGCTGATCATCAGATCCAGACGGGCTCTGGTAAGCACATACGCGAACAGCGTCGCGCCCATGGTGATGAACATGACCGTAGCGGTGGTACTGCAGGAATCGATCAGAATGTCGATAAATTTTTTGAAATTTATTTCCCGGTAGATAAACACACCTACGAACAGGCCATAGAATACGGATACGGCCGCCGCCTCAGTGGGGGTAAAGATACCGCCGTAGATACCGCCCAGGATGATGACCGGCATCATGAGTCCGAAAAAGGCGTCCTTAAACGCGATCCACCGCTCCTTCCAGGAAGCTCTGGGGTTCACCTTCAGATCCACGGTGCGGCCCAGGATCAGGGAGACTATGATCAGGCCAAGTCCCATCAGAAGTCCGGGAACCAGTCCTGCCTTGAACAGGTTTGTGATGGACGCGTCGGCGATGGAACCGTAGACTACGAAGGTGATCGAGGGCGGGATGACCACGCCGATCGCTCCGCCGGCCGCCATAAGCGCGCAGGCAAAGGGAGCAGGATAGCCCGCTTTGACCAGAGCAGGGATCATGATCAGGCCGAGCGCCGCCACGGTAGCCGGACCGGATCCGGAAATCGCGGCGAAGAAGCACGATACCACGACACAGACGATAGCCATGCCGCCTTTAATATGGCCCAGACATTTCTCCGCCAGATTGATCAGACGGCCGGAGATGCCTGCCTTCTCCATGACGTTGCCGGAAAGAATGAAGAAGGGAATAGCCAGGAGGACAAACTTGCTGCTCGCGGAGGAACACAGACGGGGCAGCACGCTCATAACCGCCTCGATAGGTTTGCCCGCGCCCTGAACCAGAATGGCTGCCACACTGGACATACCCAGGCATACGGCGATCGGCGCGCCAAAGAGCAGAAGCAGAACAAAGACGCCCAGTAAAACGATACCTACCATTTATTTACCCTCCTCTTCTTTCAGTTTTTTCGCCATATCGAAGATGCCCTGGAGAAACGCCATCGTGGCAAAGGCCGCTCCGATGGGAACAAAGGAACCGTAGATCCACTCAGGCCACTGCATGGCTGCGGACTGCTGTCCCATCTGGTATTCGCTGATGACCATCTGCACGCCAAAGATGACAATGAGCAGACAGAACAGGGCGGAAATCCCGTACATGATCATGCCGATGATGGTCCGGACTTTGGGATTTACCTTGTCCGTGATGATGGACAGCCCCAGATGAGCGCCCCTGCGGGCGGCGACAGCGGTTCCCATAAAGCTCATCAGTACGAAGAGATATGTAGAAATCTCATCCGAGAAAGCAAGGGAATTATTAAAAACAAATCGAAAGATAACGTTGATAAAAACCAGGATGGACATGGTGATCACGCAGAGACAGGAGACAACCTTCTCCAGCACACTGAATATTTTTGACATAAATTCTCACTCCTCCCGTCATTCTATTCCGAAGGCCGCGCAGGCCTCTTCGCCATAATTTTCCTTGAACTGCTGCAGAACAGGCGCCACCGCCTCCTGAAAAATCGCCAGCTGATCTGTCGTAAGCTCGTCCACCTGCATACCCACGTCGCGGAATCCCTGGATCAGAGCGTCCTCATCAGCTTCCAGCTTGTCGCGGCCCCATTCGCAGGCCTCCGTCGCGCATTCCTGAATAATCTGCTGGCTCTCCTCGTCCAGACTGTTCCAGATCTTGGTGTTCATCACGAACAGATCGTTCTCATAGCTGTAATTCCAGATCGTCATGTATGGCTGGATCTCATCCATTTTTGCGGACTTTGTAATGGAGCATCCATTCTCCTGCCCGTCGATGGTTCCCTGCTGGATGGCGGTGAAAACCTCGCTCCAGCTCATCGCGGTCGGATTCGCGCCCAAAGCCTTGAAAAATTCCATATAGACATCGCCGCCGGGAACACGAAGCTTAAGCCCCTTGAGATCCTCCGGTTTGGTGACCGGTCTCTTGCTGTTAGTCAGCTGACGGAAACCGTTGTGGAAAGAACCCAGATAAGTGATCCCTTTGTCTGCCAGCATTTTTGCGTAAAACTCTCCGCCGGTTCCGTCTATGACCAGACGTGCCTGCTGGTAAGTGGTGAGAGCCCAGGGAATCGTCGCGACCGAGAGCTTCGGCTCCAGGCCGGCCAGCACAGAAGTTGCGTAAGCTCCCATATCCGCGCCGCCTACGGCGATATACTCGATTCCTCTCGTCGCGTTGCCTCCGGCCAGGGTATCATTTGGGAAAACATTGACGACGATACTGCCTCCGGAGCGATCCGCTACCAGCTCGGCAAAGTGATTCGCCACCAGGGCATCGATCTGGGTATCCGTTCCATTGACTGCCATGGAAAGATCCCATTTGACCTCTGCGCCGCCCCTGCTGCCGCTGCAGCCCGTCAGACTGCCGATCAGAAGCAGAACCCCCAGAGAAATGGCCAGAATTCGTTTTACATACTTCAAATCCTTTGCACCTCCTTAGAAAACTTCCATACCGGGCATTCCCGGCAATGCCATAAATGTAAGTCCAGCTTTCGAACTTGCTCTATCCTCCAATGTAGGATGTTGGATGTAGTATAGTATATACCCCGCCGTCTGTCAATACTTTCTTCCAAATTTTTTCGTACTTTTTATCAACGCCGCTTCTCCTTCAGCACGCAAAGCTTGTTCTTTCTGACAAGAAACCGGGCATAAAATCACCTGTTAACAGTTAAAACGATCAAAAAAACACGGATCTATGTCCGCGTCATGGCATCCTGTTTTTGTTCCCTTTTCATGTCACAATGCCTCCGGGAATCATATTAATAATAGTAAATCCTTCTTTGGAGTTTTTATGGATGACCAGAAAATCGAAAATATCCTCAACCTTGCACTCGACGTGACGGAGACTGAACGCGAAAAATCTGAGAGTCTCGACGTCGGATATGACGCCGAAAGCCGAACCTGGCAGGTGATCGTCCGGTTTCACGGCGATCTGCCGGCCGCCGCCCGCCCCGGCTGGACAGTCACCCTCCTTACCGGCGGCTATGCGATTGTCCGGGTACCGCAGGCGGAAGTGGATCTGCTTGCCTCGCTTCCCGAGATCGAATACATCGAAAAGCCAAAGCTTTTGTATTTTTCCGCGGAACAGGGACGGGCATCCTCCTGTGTATCAGCGCTGCAGGATGTTCCTTATGATCTTTTCGGAGCGGGCGTTCTCATAGCAGTCATTGACTCCGGCGTGGATTACTACCATCCGGACTTTCGAAAGGAGGACGGCACCTCGCGGATTCTGGCAATCTGGGATCAGACGGCGCCAAATTCCTCCGGGGAACAGCAGGATCCTCTTTTGGCAAACCCTCCTCCATTTTCCTACGCTCCGCCCTCCGGTTTCTCGCAGGGTGTTGAATATACAAAAGAAATGATCGACGCCGCGCTTTCCTCCGGCAGCCGCGCCGCCGCGGAACAGATCGTGCCGGAGCGGGATCCCAGCGGCCACGGAACAAACGTGCTCGGAATCGCGGCAGGCAATGGGGCGGCTTCCGGCGGCAGATACCGCGGCATGGCTCCGCAGGCAGACATTCTTGTGGTTAAGCTCGGCTATCCGGAAGAGGGCGGCTTCCCGCGCACGGCAGAGGTCATGCAGGCCGTCGAGTATGTTATTCGGAAAGCGCGGGAACTTAACATGCCCGTCACGGTTAATCTGAGCTTCGGAAATACTTACGGCTCACACCGCGGCACTTCTCTGCTGGAAACTTATCTCGACATGATGGCCGACCGCTGGAAAACGGTCATCACCACCGGCACCGGCAACGAAGGAATTTCCGCCGGTCATTTTTCCGCAAAGCCAAAAAGCGGGACAGGAACCCAAAATGCAGACAGCCCGGCCTTTTTGGACCAGCTGACAGTTTCTGGCAGATCCGGGTCATTCGCCGATACCCAATATGAGCGCAGCCTGAATTCTTCCGCCTGGCACGGCACGGACGGCCCTCTTGTCGTTGAATTTTCAATCAGCGATTATGAACCCACAATGAATCTGCAGCTCTGGAAAAATTATGCCGATGAATTTCTGATCACGCTGATTCATCCGAACGGCGAGACGACCGAGCTGCAAAACCGTCCAGGCACCTCCCGCTGCCGCCTCGGAAACACAGAACTGCTGTTTTATTACGGACAGCCTGCCCCCTATCAGGGCCTGCAGGAGATCTACTTTGAATTTCTTCCGGCGGATATTTACCTTGACGCCGGAATCTGGAAGCTCATCATCGAACCGCAGCGCATCGTTTCCGGTGAATTTGACCTCTGGATGCCTGATTCGCGCGCACGCAATGACGCGACCCGATTTCTCCGTCCGACGCCGGACGCGACGCTCACAATTCCGTCAACCGCTTCCCGCCTGATCTCTGTCGGAGCCTACGATTCCCGCCGCATGACGTACGCCTCCTTTTCCGGCCGGGGCCGGGATACGGAGCCTTTCTATATCCGGCCGGATCTCGCCGCGCCCGGCGTTGACATCACAACTACGGCTCCTGGCGGCGGCTATGCCGCGGTTACCGGAACCTCATTCGCGGTATCGTTCGTAACCGGAGCCGCCGCTCTCCTGATGGAATGGGGAATTATAAAAGGAAATGACCCGTATCTGTACGGGGAGAAGATGCGCGCGTCGCTGATCCGTGGGGCACGGCAGCTTTCGGCCGAGAAAATCTATCCGAATCCCCGGCTCGGATACGGCGCGCTGTGTGTAAGAAAAAGTCTGCCTTCGGGCTGATACTCCATCTGCAAATGGCAAGTAAACTTTCATGCCCGCATTGCAGGTGCCATGAATATAAGTCCACGGATTGCTTCGGCATCGGTGTCAGAACATCCGAGAGAGCTGCGAATCAATCCTGCATCGAAGTCAGAACATCCGAGAGAAACGTGAATTATTCCGGCATCGGTGTCAGAACATCCAAAAGAACCGCGAATTATTCCGGCATCGGTGTCAGAACATCCGAGAGGGCCGCGAACTGCTCCAGCGTCAGCGTCTCCCCGCGCACGTTTTCCGGCAGACCGGCACGGGCGAACGCCTCCAGTATCTCCTCTCTTGAGAAAGACAGCTCCGAAGAATTTTTCAGACCATTCAGCAGCGTTTTCCTGCGCTGATTGAACGACGCCCGGATCAGTCGGAACATCAGCTTCTCATCCTTTACGCACACCGGCGGCCTGGCGTACCGCGTAAGCCGGATAACCGCGCTTCCGACGTTCGGCCGCGGCATAAAACAGTTCTGCGGAACATTTGCCGCCAGGTACGGCTCCGCATAATACTGCACGGCCAGCGAGAGCGCTCCGTAATCCTTCGTGCCGGGCTGCGCCTGCATCCGAAGCGCAACCTCCTTCTGCACCATAACCGTAACGCTCAAAAGAGGGACTCCGCTCTCAAACAGGCTCATGATGATCGGCGTCGTAATATAATATGGCAGATTCGCGACCACCTTGATCGGACGGCCCCCATTCTTCTCGCGCGCCATCTCTGCGATATCCAGCTTCAGAACATCCTTGTTGATGATCGTCACATTATCGTACTCCGCCAGCGTCTCCTGCAGAATCGGAATCAGATTCCGGTCGATCTCAACCGCCGCCACCTCGCGGGCCGCTTCCGCAAGATACTGCGTCATCGTTCCGATCCCAGGCCCGATCTCAAGGACAAAATCCTCTTTTGTGATCTCGGCCGCCGCGATGATTTTATCCAGCACACGCCCGTCGATCAGAAAATTCTGTCCGAATTTTTTCTGAAAATCAAATCCATGCTTCTTGATAACTTCAATCGTTTTCTGTGGATCTGATAATTTTTCCATAGGATTTATTTCCTCTCTTCTTTTAAAATATATATGGTACTTCTGTAAGAACCCTTTCTTCTTACCGACCAGTTCAATTCCTTTGCCAGGAATATATTCGTCATATCCGGGCTCTTCCTGATTAAATCTAAAAGTATCTGTTCATTCTGGGACAGATCAGTCTGGTCTGAATGGTTCAATTGGTCTAATTGGTTTAATTTATTATCCTGACCATTCCGACCAAAATCATACGATTGCCTCAACAAGCTCTTTGCCGTTAATCTGAATATGATGAACACCTATCTGCTTATTTTTATTAAAATTGTAACTCAGCATATACCCCTTTTTCAGATGATAGTATTCAAGATACTCTGAAATCTGCTTTTCTCCTCTTTCATTATAAGCATTTCCACGCCAGATTTTAAGTTCCACTACAAAGCGTTCACCGAGATAATCGATTACAACATCCATTCTTTCATTATTTCTGGTTCTCGCTTCAATATAATAATTTCCTGTCCCATTAATTATCGGCCTGACAAACAGCAGGAAACGCCGCCTTCCTTCTTCTTCATCAAAACGGCCTTCCTGATCCCCATAAAGATCATCAAAGCTTACAACAAACCGATTAAGTATCTGTTCCATATTAAGTTTTCCATCCCGGATAAACTGTTCTTTTTCTCTCGATGCAATTTTATATATTTCCGTATTCTGCAGTTCTTCTGTGTTCAGGAAAAAATTATACAGCCTGGTCTCAAAAATCCGGTTTGCTATTTTGATAAACCCATTGTCATTTCGTATAAATCCATACATTTGCGCATCGCTGACCGCAATATTATCCGGATTATACGGAATCGCTTCTCCCGCAAACAAAATTCTCCGAAGTATATTCTTCAACTCAGAATTATCATGTACTTTTCCCATCAGAGACTCAAATAATGTACTCCTCTCCATGAGAATTTTTCTAACAGCTTCTCTGACTCCATCTTCTGTCCACGCCTTCTGCGGGCTCTCAAAACGGTCTTGAGAAGAAAGCTCCTCATCAATCAGCTGACAGATTCTTGAAACGAGAAAAGGATATCCTCCTGTATAATCATAGACTGTCCGCGCAATTTTGCCCATATCCATTCCTGTATGAAAGTCAGCTTCATACTCTCCCAGCATTCCTTCAATGTCTCTTACTGTAAAGCTCATCTCAATATTAAAGTCTGCCGCAATGTTCCACGGACTATTGAACTTATGGGCATCCCCATGCCGAAGCTTACGTCTGAGATTCTTTATATCGGTAACTCCCGCAAGAATCACAGACCAGAACGCAGGCAGCGTATTTCTTTCGATATAATTACTCCTCAGCTGGGCGAGAAAATCAAGAAAAACCTGATTGTCAGCTGCACTGTCCACTTCATCAATCATTAATACAATCGGCTTTTCCGCTTCCCTGCACCATCGCATGATTATTCTGAAAAGATCATCCATATTTACGTCAGAAGAAACACGGTCATTCAATCTGCGAAAAGCTTCCAGAAACTCCTGCGGAATTTCCATGCCCTGAAATTCATTCGCATCCAGCAGCAGCCTTGCAAACGTTTTTGAAAATTTTCCCACACTCGAAAAAGCATCGCTGTCAATTCTCTGAAAATCCAGACTGATTACAATATACTCTTCCTTCAGATACTTTTCCAGCGCTTTGAGTGTTGTCGTTTTCCCATACTGTCTTGCCCGGTTGATTGTAAAATACTTTCCGGAATCCACCATCCGTTTTATTTTCTGCAGTCGTTCCGTCAGATCAACCATATAATGGAGCTCCGGTATGCATACCGCTGTTGTATTAAAAACTTTCATTGAAAAATCTCCCCATTGGTGTCCCTGACCTGCGGCATACCGTCACGAGCACCTTTATAATTACGCTTTTTATCTCACAGAACGTAATTTCTCGCCTTTCAGTCCATAAACAATCTCTCCGCATTCTCATATGTCACCTGCTCTACTTCCTCCGGCGCCACTCCTTTAATCTGCGCGATCTGCGCGACGACAAGCGGAAGCAGAAGCGAGGAGTTGCGCTTCCCTCTGTGCGGAGCGGGCGCGAGGTAGGGGCAGTCTGTCTCCAAAAGGATCCGCTCAAGCGGAACCGCGGCAGCGACCTCTTTCATTACCCGCGCATTTTTGAAGGTTACCACGCCTCCGATCCCGATGTAATAGCCCAGCTTCACATATTCCTGTGCCATCTGCGCCGAGGCGGAAAAACAGTGGATCACTCCCCCGGTCGTCCCTGCGTGCTCCTTTTTCATCAGATCAAACGTGTCCTGCGCCGCGTCACGGCTGTGGATGATGACCGGAAGATCCGCTTCCTTCGCCATAGCAAGCTGCGCCGCGAACCATTTTTTCTGCAGCTCGTGCGATTCCTTGTCCCAGTAATAGTCCAGGCCGATCTCTCCCACAGCCACCGTCTTTTCCCTGCCGCACAGTCTGTACATCCACTGCATTTTGTCGTCGTTCAGATCTCCGACATGGTCAGGGTGCACGCCAGCCGCCGCAAAAATAAACAGATACTTGTCCGCCAGTTCCTGGCTTGCCTGTACGCCGTCCAGGCTGGCTCCCACATTTATAATCCGGCCAATACCGGCTGCTTCCATTCCCAAAAGAAGTTCGTCCCGGTCCGGATCGAATGCCTCATCATCATAATGCGCGTGTGTATCAAAAATCATGTGCTTCTCTCCCTGCTCTGAATTTTCCATATTGTTTTAATCCACGCTCGGTAATTTAATCGAGTAGGAGGCGACTTTTCCTCCTGCTCGTCTGCGCGGTCCAGGTGCTGCGTCAGCAGCAATTTTCTATGCCTGGGCCTGCGCATATGAAAAGAACACCCTTAGCCATATTTTGGCACATGACTGAGGGTGTTATATAAAATTTCAGGACTATTGTTTCATTCCGCGTTTCTGTCTTCCTGGGCCTGCCCTGTTTCGGCTCCTGTGGATTCGCTTTCCCGGGCCTGCTCCGTTTCGGCTCCTGTGGATTCGCTTTCCTGAGCTTGATCTGCTTTAGCTCCCGCAGATCTGCTTTCCTGGGCCTGCTCTGTTTCGGTTCCTGCGGTTTTATTTTCCTGGACCTGCTCTGCTTTGGCCCCCGCAGATCCGCTTTCCTGAGCCTGCTCTGTTTCGGCTCCTGTGGATTCGTTTTCCCGAGCCTGCTCTGCTTTGGCCCCCGCAGATCCGCTTTCCTGGGCCTGCTCCGCAGCAGCTGCCGGTTTCTCGTGAATCCTCTCATTGTCCCCGGCCTGCTCATCCTCGCTGATTCCTTCAACCCTGCGGAAGATTTCCATAAATTCCTTGCCGGTGATCGTCTCCTTTGCGATCAGGAAATCCGCGATCTGATCGAGCGTATTCCGATGCTCGGACAGAAGGCGTTTCGCCTCATCGTAGGATTCTTTCAGAATATTCATAACCTCCTGATCGACGTCGGCCGCCGTCACATCGCTGCAGTTCATAATCGGACGGTTGTCCAGATACTGCGTCGCCTGCAGCTCCAGCCCGATCAGGCCGAAGCGCTTCGACATGCCGTACTGCGTCACCATCGCGCGCGCCACGCGCGTCGCTTTTTCAATATCGTTTGCCGCGCCTGTCGTGACCGTATCAAAGACAATCTCTTCCGCCGCGCGCCCCGCGACGAACTCCACCAGCATGGCGCGGATCTCTTTCTCCGTATTGAGGAATTTCTCTTCCTCCGGGACATTCATCACATAGCCGAGCGCGCCCATCGTGCGCGGCACGATCGTGATCTTCTGCACCGGCTCGGAATGCTTCTGCAGAGCGCTGACAAGCGCATGTCCAACCTCGTGGTAGGATACGATTCTCCGTTCTTCCTTGCTGAGGATGCGGTCCTTTTTCTCCTTGCCTACAAGGACGATCTCGACGGATTCAAACAGATCCTTCTGGGACACCGCCTTGCGCCCTTTCTTGACCGCGAGGATCGCTGCCTCGTTGATCATATTTGCAAGATCCGATCCCACGGCTCCCGATGTCGCGAGGGCGATCGCGTCCAGATCGACCGTCTCATCCATGTGGACATCCTTCGCGTGAACCTTCAGCACATCGACACGGCCCTTCAGATCCGGCTTATCGACAATGATGCGCCGGTCAAAACGGCCCGGCCGCAGCAAGGCCTGGTCAAGCACTTCCGGACGGTTCGTCGCCGCCAGTACCAGAAGTCCCTTTGAGGTATCAAAGCCGTCCATCTCCGCGAGGAGCTGGTTCAGCGTCTGCTCGCGCTCGTCGTTGCCGCCGCCGTACCGGCTGTCACGGCTCTTGCCGATCGCGTCAATCTCGTCAATAAAAATAATACACGGGGCGTTCTTCTTCGACGCCGACGTACATCTCGACGAAATCCGAACCGGAGAGCGAGAAGAACGGGCATTTCGCTTCTCCCGCGACTGCCTTCGCAAGCAGCGTCTTCCCGGTGCCCGGAGGGCCTACGAGCAGCGCGCCCTTTGGAAGCTTGGCGCCGATCGTTGTATATTTCCCCGGATTCTCCAGAAAATCAACCACCTCCTGCAGGGATTCCTTTGCTTCATCCTGTCCTGCCACGTCCTTAAACAGGACTCCTGTCTCCTTCTGTGCGTAAACGCGCGCCTTGTTCTTTCCGACGCCCATCAGCCCGCCGCCTGACTTCGACATGCGGCGCATCGCAAGCGCGAAGATCACCCAGATCAGAATCAGCGGCGCGAAACTCAGTACCAGATTCAGAATAATATTTGTCGTCGTATCCGGAATCTCCTGCTTGACAGAAACTCCCGCGTCAAGCAGACGTCCGATCAGCTCCGGATCATCAATGCGTCCTGTATAATAAGTCTCCACTCCCTGGCGGTAGATTGCGTCCCCCTTCGGCGTGATCGTGATCTGCATACTGTCCATCGTAACGCTCTCGACGACGCCGCTGTCCACCATGTCAATAAACTGATCATATGTGATCTCAACCGATCTTGAATCCGAAGTCGCATTATTCAGCAGCCCCATCGCCAGAAGCGTAAGCAGAGTCACTACCAGGAAAATCATGAGCGTCGAACTGTTTTTGTTATTGCCGCCGTTCGGTCCTCCCGGTCCCTGTCCTCCGTTTCCTCCAGGACGGTTATCTCTCTGTTGATTATTGTCCATAAATTCCTCCTCGTCTGATTCTTCGGCCTCCCGGGAAAATCCGGTTCCCCTCCGCGGGCGCCTGCAATCCATATTATTATAAGTATACAATTCTTATAAATCAATACCGGAAATATAAATGTTTTCTAAAAAACAGACCGGCGCCGCCGC
>CANQEC010000023.1 GCA_947594335.1 uncultured Lachnospiraceae bacterium | reverse complement strand
TTTTGTATGTTCTCACGGTTCAGCCAAATGAACAATACCAATTTATTGAATATTTTCTATAAAACACATACCAATTTAGATTCTAAAAGCATACCGGGACAGAAAAGTTCGTTATTTTTTGCTTTTCTTCCCGGCAGGTTCAATTTTCTTTGATTTTGTCGTGTGACGCCCCCGCGGATCCCGGTATTTTCGCGTTGTGATTCTGCACATAAAGCAAATTTTCCTGCGTCCAAAGCACAGCGAAAAGGGAAAATTTTTAATGCTCCGGATCCGACAGATAAAATTTTTCTCCCAGTTCCGCCGTCCTCTTTCCTGTACGCCGCAGATCAGCGGAGCAGCCGGTTTTCATTTATAGCGGTGTCCGCATTCCTGGCCCCTCGCTGCCTTGCCGCGGCCCCTCCAGCCTCCAGTTCAGTCTGACCGGCGAGACCGTCTTCCCCGCAAGCATGCGCAGAAGACAGTCGACGGCGACCCGAGCGGGATGCTGCCCGGCGCAGACCAGGGATGGAAACAGAACCTCTTCCTCCTGTGATCCGGAATCATCCTGGAAGTACAGAAGTTCAAAGTCCCCCGGAACATTCATCCCCAGCGTTTTGAGCGCGTCCGCAAGCAGCCTGGCCGTCCCTGCGCCGCGGCAGATGGCGGCGCTGCATGACGCGGCAATCTGCCTTGCCGCGGGCAGCCAGAACCAGCAGTTTTCCTGATCAGGAATCCACAGATAGCAGTCCTCCGCCAGCGCAAGTCCATGATCCCGGATCGCCGAAATGCAGCCTCCGCACCGCTCCAGATCCTGGATTTCCGTGCTCCCAAACAGGCAGGCAATCCGGGTATGCCCTTCTGACACCAGATGCCGCACGGCAAGATGTCCCCCTGCCATATTGTCCATGGAAACAAAAAGCTCATTCTCCAGTCCCCGGTACGGACTTCCGGCAAACACAACAGCCGTGCCGGAGTTTTTCAGATACCGGTAAAGATCAAGATTCGGATTCGGCAGCGCCGTGCGCGTCCCCGCGATACAGATGCCCTCGGGCGGATCCTCAAGCAGACCCTGCAGAATCGTGCGCTCCTTTGTGGTTTTTCCTCCGGTCGGATAAAACTGTATGCCGTATCTCTGCGTCTCGCAGACGGATCCGATCTCCTGCATGACCGGTTCGGGAAGGTACTTTCCCTCGCCCGGCAGAAGAAACACGATCCTTCCTCTGCCTTTCCCGCTGCCTGAGACCGCGTAGCTTCCGCTTCCTCTCTTCTTTTCAAGGATACCCTCGTCAGAGAGTACCGCAAGCGCCTGCCGCACGGTCTGGCGGCTCACTTTATAAAGCAGGGCAAGCTCCCGCTCAGGCAAAAGCCTGCCGCCCTCCAGAGTGCCGGACAGGATCTCATCGCGCAGCCATCCGGCAAGCTGTCTGTATTTCGGAATCATCGCCTGGTCTCCTTCCCGCTGCAGCTCACACATACGCCATCCCGCGTAAATTCCGGCAGCTCTGCGCCGGAGTATTCTGCCGGGGCAGAAATTAATACCCTCTCTTTTGGATCAGCTCCTCCGTCAGCATCTCCGGCTCAAAAACAGTCTCCTCAACATAGCTCTCCTTCGGAGGCGTCCCGCCGGCCTCCAGCGTGGAAATGATCTTTTCCACACGCGGGCCGTGCAGAGGATTGCACTCGACGTTCAGGTTGATCAGCCCGTCCATGCAGGCAGTCAGCCCCAGCTCCGTCGCGTCAAAGGAGATCAGAATAACGTCCCCGTCCTTTCCGCAGGTAAGTCCGGCTTCTTCAAGAGCATCCATCACTCCGAACGCTTCATTGTCATTTTCGCAGTAGACGACATCGACGTCTTTCGACACTTTCAGGATATCCCGCATGATCTCATATGCTTTCGCCTGTGTAAATTCCCCGCACTCCCGTGCCGCGAGCTTCCAGTTGTCGTGAGCGGCAAGCCCCTCGTCCAGTCCCGCCGTGCGCCCAAGCTGCGCGGAGGAATTCAGACTTCCCTGAATATGGACGATCGATATTTCCTCATTCTCCCGTCCCTGTTCCTTCAGGCATTCCTCCAGCCACCGCACCGCGCGCTCTCCCTCCGCTTTCATATCGGAGCCGACCCATGCCGTGTACAGACTGTCATCTTCCGTCTCCACGCGCCGGTCCATGACAATGACCGGAACCCCTGCATCCCGCGCTTCGGAAAGGACTTCCTCCCATCCAGATATCACGACAGGGGCAAGCACAATATAATCGACCTCGCGCAGAATAAAATTCCGGATGGCCGCGATCTGCTTTTCCTGACTCTGGCGGGCGTCGTCCATCAGAAGCTCGTAGCCGGCCTCCTCCGTAAACGTATTCACCATGGATTCCGTATTCGCGATTCTCCAGTCTGACTCGTTGCCAAGCTGCGAAAAACCGATCACTACCAGCTCTTTCGCCTCTTCCCCTGTATCTGTCATCCCGGTTTTTTGGGCAGAGCAGGCCGGCAGCAGAACCAGCAGGATCAAAAATATGCTTAAAGCGCAGTTTTTCACCAAATGCATTTTCCCTTTGTGCCGCTGTTTCTGATTTCGCTGTTTTCTTTTTTCTCCGGTCATATGCTTCTCCGTTCCCGTCAGCTCTCCTTAAAGCCTGCCGTTTTTATTCATGTCCTCATATTTTCTTTTGGGGATCCTCACGCTCACCACGGTCCCCTCCCCTTTTCGGCTTGTGATTTCAAGCCCGTACTCCTGCCCGAACAAAAGCTGAAGGCGTTCATGGACCGTCGCGACTCCAAAACCGACCCGCTCTTTATGTTCCATGGCCGCACGCACCTGACGCAGCCGCTCTTCCTCCATACCGGCTCCGTTATCCGATACTGTCAGGCAGATATCGCCGCCGTCCTCATACCCTGTCACCGTGATCTCTCCCTGTCCGCGTTTCATCTTGATCCCGTGATAGAGCGCGTTTTCCACAAGAGGCTGGAGCGTCAGCTTTGGAATCATGTAATCCGAAAGCTGTCCCTCGATCAGAATCCGGTATTTCAGGATATCTTTATAACGGACCTTCTGAATATGCAGATAGCTGCGCACATGCTGCTCTTCCTCGCGCAGCGTAATAATGTCACGTCCCTTGCTCAGCGATGAGCGGAAATATCCGGAGAGATCCGTCACCATCCCCACCGCCTGCTCGCTTTTTCCCGTCTCGATCAGCCAGATGATCGTATCCAGCGTATTATAAAGAAAATGCGGATTGATCTGCGCCTGAAGAAGCGCCAGCTCCGCGGCGCGCAGGCTGATCTGCTCCTGCCGGTTCTGCTCAATCTGACGGTTGAGACGCCCCACCATCTGCTCAAATCCATCGCTGAGCATCTGTATCTCATATTCCTGCGCCGCGACAGGTTCCCGCACGGTCAGATCTCCCTCCGATATTGCCTGGACGCGGCTGCACAGGGCGCTGATCGGCCCCGTCACCGAGCTGCCGAAAAGCATCATCCGGCGCACCATCCACAGCAGCAGGGCCGATGCGAATAAGAGAATCAGCGCGATCTCCAGATACAGCCTTTTGGTCATCTGAGTCTGCAGTTCATCAAGCCTCACCGCCTCATAATACAGATACGTATACATGTAGGCCTGGATCATATCCGTCAGAACATAGATGTTATTTTCCAGCTGAGACTGCCTCTCATCATAGGACTGCGCCGCCTCGATCTGATAAATTTTATCCTCAAGATTTTCACAGAGCTTGCTGACGTCGTTTACCGCCTTCCAGCTCTCCTTCTGCGTCGTTGTATCCTGGAGGCTTTGCGCAAGCCCCTGAGCCGCCTTCACTTCCTCGATGGGAAGGCCTTCTGAGTAACGGCTGCCGACGACATAATAATACATCTTGAGGTCAATTGATTCTTTGAAATCCTGATTGAACTCGGAAGCAGTCGTCACATTGTGAAGAATCTCCCGGTACTTGCCCGCATAGGCAAGGAAAGCCGCGAACGTAATCAGAATGGTTCCGATCACAGGAACCGCAAGGAGAATCATCAGCTTGCGCAGTTTCTGCTCAAACGTAACCGGAGCGGCGTCTTTTTTCCGGCTCATCCCTGTTTTCCTCCCATCCTGTAGTCCCGCGGCGTACATCCCTGCGTCTTCCGGAACACGAAGCTGAAATAATGCGGATCCCGGTATCCCGTCTCACTCGCGATTTCCGCCGTGCGCTTGTCGGTCCGGCGCAGCAGCTCTTTCGCGCGCTCCATCCGCTTGCGCGTCAGGTATTCCACAAACGTCTCTCCCATCTCCTGGCTGAAGGCGGCGCTGAAATAACTCGCGCTTACGTTCGTGAAGCGGGCCACATCCTTCAGGGAGAGCGATTCTTCCGCATAGTGCTCCTCAATGAAGGCAATCGCCTCGCTGATAATCCCGCGGTGGCGGCTTTTTGTCTCCTTCTCCCGGAGGCTGACCGCCCTTTTCAGAATCTCCTCAATATATTCCTCCAGGCCGCTTCTGCTGACAGGCTGTCCCGTCATTTCCGCCGCAGCCAGACCGTCCAGCAGATCGGCCTGCGAATAGCCCAGCTCTTCCACGTACGCGATCGCGAGAAATCTCGCATTCAGCATCACATACTGGCAAAACAGCCTGGAATCGGCGGCGTCCCGCAGGCTGTCCACATAATCCCGCGCAAACTGTCCGGCTTCCTCCTCCATTCCGCTCTGCAGGAATTTTCTCAGGATCTCCGGATCAGTCTTCGACATATCCAGGTTCCGCAGACTCTGCTCCTCCGCATCCGGCTGTGTCCCCGGCGTCTCTTCCTGATCCGGCTCCTCCCGCAGCGCCTGGCTGATCTGTTCCTCCCCTGGCTTTTCGGGGAGCCGGTTTCCCGTCTGCTCCTGGTACGGCGGTTTTAAAGACTGCTCCTGTATTTTTTCCTTCACTTCGACAAGCGTTCTGATCAGCATGGCCTTCGTGACCGGCTTCAGCAGATACTGCTCTACTCCGATCCTGAGCGCCTGCCTCGCATACTCAAAATCGTCATACCCGCTGATGATGATGATTTTTGTATCCGGAAGTTCCCTGCGCACCAGCCTGGAAAGCACCAGGCCATCCATAAACGGCATCCTGATATCCGTGATCAGAACATCCGGCCGTGTGCTTCGGATCAGCGGCAGAGCCTGCTCGCCGTCGGCCGCTTCCCCGACAAACACGTAGCCGTGCTGATTCCAGGGAATAATGTCGCGGAATCCTTCCCGTATGATCGCCTCGTCCTCCACAAGAAATACTTTCAGCATCTGCCTGTCCTGCCTTCCATACTTTTTGCTTATCTTATCATAAAGATTGTTCAAAATCCAGTCTAACAAATCGAGCAGGAGGCGCTTTTTCTCCTGCTCGCCTGCGCGGCCCGCATGCTGCGTCAGCAGCTGATTTCCATATGCGGGCCTGTGCATAAAAATCGGGCAGGAGGAAAACCACCTCCTGCCCGCGCAGCGGCATATTTTATCTGTAATAAATGCTGCCCAGCATCAGATCCCTCTTAAAGTTCCTGATGGTGGTATCCTTATCTATGAACACCGCCTCAATTCCCATCGCGCTCGCCCAGTCTGCCATCTGATCCGCGGTCAGGTCGTAGGAGAATGCTGTGTGATGCGCTCCGCCTGCAAGAATCCACGCTTCAGCGCCCGTCGCAAGATCCGGATACGGCGTCCAGAACGCGGTCGCAACCGGAAGCTTCGGCATCGGCTTCTCCACCTTCTTGCACTCCACCTCATTGATGATCAGGCGGAAGCGGTTCCCGAGATCGATCAGAGAGGTTGCGACGGCCGGGCCTTCCTTCGCGGTGAAGACAAGGCGCGCCGGATCTTCGCGGTCGCCCATCGAAAGCGGATTGACCTTGATACTGATCGGTCCGTCGGAAATTGTCGGGCAGACCTCAAGCATATGTGCCTGCAGAATGCCTTCCTTGCCCGGAACCAGATTGTAGGTATAATCTTCCATGAAAGAAGTACCCTTCGCGTTCGGCATATTCTGTGTCATGATCTTCATGACGCGGACCATCGCCGCCGTCTTCCAGTCGCCCTCGGCTCCGAAACCATAGCCCTTCTCCATCAGTCTCTGGATCGCGAGCCCCGGAAGCTGCTTCAGCGCGCCAAGATCGCCGAAATGCGTAACGATCGCCTGGTAATCCTTCTCCTCAAGGAAACGCTCAAAGCCGATCTCAATCTGCGCCTGCACCGCCACATGTCTGCGGAACTCGGCCTCATCCCTGCCCTCAAGCAGGATCTGATATTTGTCATAATACTCTTCCACGAGGGCGTCCGTGTCGGCCTGAGATACGGCGGCAACCGCTTCCGCGATCTCATTGATCGGGTACGCGTCGATCTCCCAGCCAAACTTGATCTGGGCTTCCACCTTGTCGCCCTCTGTGACGGCGACGTTGCGCATGTTGTCCGCGACACGCATCACGCGGATATGACTGCTCTCCATGATGCCGACGGCGGTGCGCATCCAGGACGCGATTTTGCCCTGCACAACCGGATCGCTCCAGTGTCCGACGACCACCTTGCGCTCGATCCCCATACGGCTCACAATATGTCCGTATTCACGGTCGCCGTGAGCAGACTGGTTCTCATTCATGAAATCCATATCAATCGTATCGTACGGAATCTCCTGATTGAACTGGGTATGCAGATGCATCAGCGGCTTTCTGTACTCCTGAAGTCCGAGGATCCAGGACTTTGCCGGGGAGAACGTGTGCATCCATGTGATCACGCCGGCGCACTCCTCGTCCGCGTTCGCTTCGTTAAAAGTTCTGCGGATCACCTCGTTTGTGATCATGGTCGGCTTCCACACGATCTCGTAAGGCAGAACACCGGATTTATTCAGCTCGTCCACAATAATTTTGGAATGCTCCGCCACCTTGCGCAGGCACTCGTCTCCATACAGATCCTGTGAACCGGTAGCAAACCAAAACTTATAATTCTTTGCAGCCTTCACAAAAAATATCCTCCTTTTTAAATATTAATGATATTTTTACTATATCACTGTTTTTGAGATTTGTACATCGCATTTTTGTAAAATATTCTATTTTTTTCTAAACGTTCGGGCCTGATTGAGTAGGAGGCGGCTTTTCCTCCTGCTCGTCTGCACGGCCCAGGTGCTGCGTCAGCAGCTGGTTTCCATGCCTGGACCTGCGCAAAAAAACAGAGAACCCCACTTACAGGATTCCCTGTCTTATCTTCATTGATTTTCTTCTGTCTTTGTCCCCGCCGCTTCTGTCTTTACGTCGGCTTCCGCGCTTGACGGGGCCTCCGTCTCGTTGACCCATTCGGAAACCACCTCGTTGGAGGTGCGGAACACCGTCTCAGACGATCCCAGCTGCTTCACAACATAATGGTTCATCCCGTCCGGGACATCCTGCCCTACGCGCAGCAGATGACCGCTGATATATTTCGTCTTGACCTTCTCGCCATTCAGATAAATTTTGCTCCACTTCGTAAAATTATTTCCGGAGACATAACAATAACCGTCAATATTGTAAATTTTGTTGATCACCACATCCTGCGTCCCCATTCGAAGGTCCGTGGCCGGATACGGATTTTCCCCGTTGTACACATAGTGGTTTCCATAGAGGATATCATACTGCAGCAGCTCCATCCCGTTGAGATATTCCTCCTCGGTCGAACAGCGGTCCCTGTTCTGATGGTACTGAAACATGGTTCCGGTATGGATGCCGAGCACGTCAAGCACATGCGCAAGAAGCTGGTAGGAAGTCAGATCTTCATCTTCTTTTTCCAGGCCGAAATTATTCCAGGTAATATACTTTGTGAGAAACAGACTTCCTGTCGCCATATCCGCTTCCGTAAGACCCATCGTCGGGAGATGATCTCCAAACATCACGACCATTGTCTTCTCCTCGCGCTTTGACAGCATTTCGATCAGCTCTCCGATGAAATCGTCCACCTGATACATCTGATTCACATAATATTCCCAGGCGTACCCCATGCCCTCATCCTCGACCCCGCCGACAATAATGTCAGGATTATCAAGGACCTTGCGCTTCGGATAATCTCCATGTCCTTCCACCGTGATCGTATAGACAAAATCCGGCTGATCCGGCGTATAGTCAAGAGACTTTTTAACCTCGCCAATCAGAATATCATCCGTCGGCCATGTGCCGATCGGCGTGTATTCCGTGATATTCATCATCTCTTTGCAGGTAAAGGTGTCAAATCCCATCATCGAAAAAGCGTTTGCGCGGCTGTAGAAATTACCGCCGTTGTTATGAACGGCATGGGTCCCGTAGCCAAGGTCCGAGAGATCGGAGGCGATGCTCTCGCAGTTCGTCTGCTTCAGGATCGTCTTGTAGGGATATTCCCCGAGGCCGAAAAACTGCATCCCCATTCCAGTCAGTATTTCAAATTCCGTGTTTGCTGTTCCGGCTCCCACAACGGGAACCTCGAGATGACCTGAAGAATAGTGATCGTACAGATAACGAAAATTTGGAACTGGGTCTTCACTCAGTTCCAAAAAATTTATTTCTGTCGGATCAACGAATGATTCGAGAAGTACACAGATAATATTCGGATAATCCGACGCGTCCGCAGACGTGCCGTCCGGATCCGCAGTTTTCACATCCGACGGGTCCGCAGCTCCCACAGCCGTGTCATCTGGATCTGCAGCTTTCGCGGCTGTGTCATCCGGATCCGCAGCTTTCACATCCGACGGGTCCGCGGCTTTCGCAGCCTGCGCATCCAAAGAGATTCCGGAGTCCTCTGCCGCAAAAGTCTTGACGGAAGGATTCTGCATCAGATCCGCCTGTCTCTCCGGCAGCTCCTGCCCGCTCTGCTCCAGCACGGCCCGCACGGCTTCCTCTGAGTAATCCTCCGGCGTACTCATCCCGCGGTCGAGCACGCTCGCCGAAAAGCTGTAGACAAATCCGTAATCCTGATATCCCTGCGCGAGATTTTCGAAATATTCCGCCAGGATATGATTGCTGACCGCCGCGCTCGTCACACTGGGAATCATCAGCAGCACGGCCGCCGTCATCAGCGCGCCGATCAGGCGGTGCGGCTTCCCGGAGAATTTCGGCCCCTTAAACCAGAAAACAATCAGCGCAAGGACAATCAGCACAACTGCCGCGACCGCGACCGCAGCTTCTTTTGCGGTAAAATAACTGCTCTGCATCGCAAAGAGATCGCTGATCAGCTTCAGATCCGTGAAGCTGAACGGGGACACGCGCTTTAAGAGCACGCAGCCGTTGATCGTTCCGAGAAACATCCAGAAGAACGTGATGATCAGCCTCATCACCGCTCTCCTCCTGAATATGTACACAAACATCAGAGACGCATAGATTAACAGCGAATTATACAGGAATACAAGTCCCCGGTCCGTCACAAATCTGCAGGTCTCCAGAAAGGAATGCCTCGAGACCCACTCAATCCCAAAGCAGATGGCGCAGGCAAGAATCATATGAAACAGCAGAGAATATCGATTCAGGATAATGACCAGCTTCGACGGTTCCTTTTTTCTGTTCCTGCGCTCAGACAAAACCTTCCTTTCTTTTTCTCCTTGATCCGGCTTCTGCCATTTTTTTCCACAGAATGTCGGGATGTGAAAATTCCTGTACATAAATCTGACTTCCCTTTCGTCCAAGAATAATCTTCATTAATCTTATTGTATTTTACACGTTGTAACAGATGAAAGATAAACCACTTTTATAAAAAAGTCAACTGCTTCTTCCCAAAATTAAGGTTTTTTTCACATTCTTTTTATCCCCCGACAGGCAAAATCCGCCTCGTTCCCCGGACCTGCCGGACAGACCGGCCCGCGTTTTTTGCGGTATCCTCCCCGCGGGATCTTCTAATTTTTCCGTTTTCTGTATTCCCGATCGAGTAGGAGGCGGCTTTTCCTCCTGCTCATCTGCGCGGCCCAGGTGCTGCGCCAGCAGCTGGTTTCCATGCCTGGGCCTGCGCAATAAAGCAGAGGCGCTCGCTTTCTGCTTTCGGAGCGTTCCTGGTAAAAGCGTCGTACACGGCCTCAGTCCGAAGACCTGCTTTTTCAAGCAGCCCGCAGACTTCATCCGGATCATAGGCTTTCTGCGTGTGTTCTTCCTCATATTTCCGGTACAGCCCGTTTCTCTCAGGCAGGAACAGCGTCAGCTCATATTCGTTCAGCTTTTCCTCTTCGTCATAATAATTTTCCCAGATAAAGCTTCCTTCCTCGCGGTTCTCCGCAATCGTGGTCTCCCCCAGGATTTCCCGGTATTTGTACTCCGTATTCATATCAAAGATAAAATAACCGCCGGGATCCAGATAATTGTCAGCCAGCCGGAATACCTGAAGCAGGTCTTCCTCATCCAGGATATAATTGAGGGAATCGCAGACACACACAATCGCGCGGACGGTTCCGTACAGTTCAAAGCAGCGCATGTCCTGGAGCAGATAGAGAATATCATGCCCGCTCTTTTCGCGCTTTTCCGCCGCAATCTCCAGCATCTCAGGAGAATTGTCAACACCGATCATATCGTATCCACGGCAGGCAAGCAGCTCCGTCATCGTTCCTGTCCCGCAGCCAAGTTCGAGAACCAATCCTTCCCTTATTCCTCTCTCATAAAGCAGACCGGACAGATATTCCTCCCACTCTTCGTAAGGAATATTATCCATAAAGGTGTCATAGACCTGCGCAAAACTTTCATAAGATGCCATAATCCGCGCTCCTAACCCATTCTTTAAAAACAGTTCCAAACGCCCTGCCTCTTTGCGGCCGCCATCAAAACAATCTTTTCCGGATCCGCTGCTGCTAATTTCTCAGATACTTCTCAAGAAACGCGTAAAGCTGCTCCATCTCTTCGTCCGTGCCGACCGTGATCCTCAGATGATTGCTGATCCGCGGTTTATCCCAGTAGCGCACGTAAATCCCGGCTTCCTTCAGCGCCTCAAAAATCGCTTTCGCAGGATGCGTTCTGTGCGTGACAAACAGGAAGTTCGCCTTTGAATCTCCGACAAGGAAGCCGAGATCTGCAAGCCGTCTCTTTGCTTCCTCCCTGGTCTTTACGATCCTGGCGGTTATCTCCTCAAAATACGTCCTGTCGCGGATCGCCGCCGTCCCAAGCGCCAGCGCCGCCTCATTCATCGTATAGGAATTAAAGGAATATTTCACATCATTCAGATACGCGATCAGCTTCTCATTTCCCATCGCGTAGCCGATGCGCATGCCCGCCATCGCGCGCGATTTGGAGAATGTCTGCACGACCAGCAGATTCTCGTATTTACCGATCAGATCAAGCACCGATTTCCCTCCGAAATCAATGTAAGCCTCATCGACAATGACGATCACATCCTGATTGCGGCTGATGATCTCCTCCGCCTTCTCTGGCGTGAGCAGCTCGCCGGTCGGCGCGTTCGGATTCGGAAAAATCACGCCGCCGTTCTCCCTGAAATAATCCTGCGGACAGATCTGAAACGCCTCATCGAGCGGAATCCTCTCGTACGGAATCCGAAACAGCTCAGCCCAGACATCATAAAACGAATACGTGATATCCGGAAACAGAATCGGCCTGTCTGAATTGAAGAATGTCAGAAAGCACATGGCCAGCACATCGTCCGACCCCACGCCGACAAAAACCTGCTCCGGCTTCAGATGATAAAACGCGGCGATCTCATTAACCAGCGGCTGCGCATCCACCGCGGGGTACTTTCTCATCGTTCCTGTCGTCATCTCCCGAAGCGCTTTTTCGACCGCCGGCGACGGAGGATACGGATTCTCATTCGTATTCAGCTTGATCACATTGCTCTGCCACGGCTGCTCGCCCGGCACATAAGGCGTTACCTTTCGCACATTGGATTCCCATGCTCCCATTTTTCTATTCTCCTTGCTCATTCGAACTTTCACGCCTGCCCGAATCCGCAGCCCGGCTGCCTCTGGCATGTCGCCGCATATTTTCGGCCGCGAATACCAGCAGCTGCGTCTGAATCTCCATGCCGGGCATATCCGGCAGCACCATGAATAAAGCGGCATGTCGCCGCATATTTTCAGGCCAGCGTCACAATCCCCTTCTCAACCATAAACGCCGGATGATAGGACAGCTTCGCCTGGCGGAGCCCCGGCTCCCCGGCATCATCCTCACGGTTTACATACAGATAATCCGATGCCTCATGAAGCAGAAACTGCTGGTTGATCATCGTGTAGGCGCCCTGCACATCGGCGTACGCCTTTTCAATATGGACGACCATCGTATCGTCGCAGACCGGCTCCGCGACGGTAAAGGCCACCACCCGGCCCTGTGCGCGGAGCAGTCCGCCTTTTAAATTCAGCTCCTTAAACAGCCGCAGGAAATTCATGCAGACGCACATTTCCGCGTTCTTTTCCGGATCTTCTTCGCAGCCGTTTTCTTTTCTCCAGTCAAGGCCCATCTGAAAACACTCTTCCACATTTTCATCCGTGATCGGCTCATAGCTCCAGTCGGGATATAAATTCTGAAATTTGTTGATATGATTCTTTTTTCCATGGTATTTTTTCCCGGAAAGACTGATCAGCTTCTCCGTCTCATAGACATAATCCGCGGCATCCCGGTCATACTCTATTTTGAATTTCCCGGGGTAAATCTCCTCAAGCTCCGCAAACTGCTCCGGCGTCACCAGCGTCAGCATAAATTCCGTCTGCCGCTTCGCGCACCATGCCTCCAGCAGATCGACGGCTTCCTTCAGATTCTCCGTCTTCCCGTGCGGGCAGGTAAAAAAGTATCCTTTTTCGCCCCGCGGGTAGCGAAACACCAGCGTGTCCGCAACTATGGCAAACTGAACCCTGTAGCTTCTCGTCCAGAGATACATGTTCGCAAACGTAAACTCACAGCTTCTCGTCTTCTTTTCCCACAGATACTTTTTGATCAGTTCCTGATCTTCCAGCTCCGGTTTCTTAAATTCTATTTCCATGCTGCTTATTCCTCATATTTTACAGATGTCTTTTGCACATCTGTCCGTTCCATGTTACAAGTTATCCGCCTGGACGGATTTTCACAAACGCTTTTTGCTCTGCCGGACGAAATCCTGTGAATCTCGCAAAGAGAGACCCGGATCCCTTCTTCCTGCCGCAGGCTTCGTCCCCGCGCTATCCCCGGTAGAGCTTCGCATAAACTCCGTTCTTTTCCAGAAGCTCCTCATGAGTCCCCTGCTCCTCGATTCCGCGCGAAGTCAGCACAAGAATTTTCTTCGCGTTGCGGATCGTCGTAAGCCGGTGGGCAATGATAAACGTGGTCCTTCCCTTCGCCAGCGCCTCCATCGACTGCTGCACGATCTTTTCACTCTCATTATCGAGCGCCGAAGTGGCCTCATCAAAGATAAGGATCGCAGGATTTTTCAGAAATACCCGCGCGATCGACAGTCTCTGCTTCTGTCCGCCCGAAAGCTTGACTCCGCGCTGTCCGATATCCGTCTGATAACCGTCCGGAAGCTGCGAAATGAACTCGTGCGCATTCGCAAGCTTCGCCGCTTCAATCACCTCTTCGTCCGTCGCGTCCGGTTTTCCGTAACGGATATTCTCCATGATATTCTCCGCGAAGAGATACACATCCTGCTGAACAATTCCGATCTGCCGGCGTAGATCCGCAATCCGGATCTTCCTGATGTCCTGTCCGTCAAGCAGAATACGGCCCGCGTCCACATCATAAAACCGCGGGATCAGACTGCAGAGCGTCGTTTTTCCGCCGCCGGATGAACCTACGATCGCGATATATTCTCCCGGGCATACATGCAGATCGATGTGGCTTAAGACAGTATCCTGGTTCTCCTGATAGCGGAAAGATACGTTGTCAAAAACGACATCCCCCTTCACACTGCTGATCGGGACAGCGTCCGGAGCATCTGTGATGTCCGGCTGCACATCCATGATCTCAAGAAAGCGCTCATACCCTGTATAACCATTCTGAAACTGCTCCGTAAAATTGATCAGTTTCTTTACCGGCTCTGTAAAATTATTGATATACAAAAGAAATGTGACAAGATCCGTCACAGCCATCCTCCCGCCTGTGATCAGGCAGGCGCCGGACACCAGCACCACGATCGTAACCATCGTCGTCATGGCTCCGAGTCCGGAATTGTACAGTCCCATATACCAGTAGCTCCTGCGCTTCGATTCGACAAACCGCTCGTTCCCCTCGCGGAATTTCGCCATCTCAATCTCCTCATTGGAAAAGGATTTCACCGCCCGGATACCGGAAAGACTGTCCTCGATCTGACTGTTGATATCCGCGATTCTCGCGCGGTTTGCCTTGAACGCCCGCTTCATCCGGATATTCAGATGGTACGCATAGAGCACAATAAACGGAACGACGGCAAACGTGACAAAAGTCAGCGTTCTGTTTACACTGAAAAGGATCACGAACGATCCGACAAATTTCATCACCGAAATCACAACATCCTCCGGACCGTGATGCAGCAGCTCGCTGATGTCAAAGAGATCCGAGGTAACCCGGGACAGAAGATGTCCGACCTTCTGATTGTCATAGAATGTAAAGGACAGTTTCTGATAGTGCTGGAAAATTTCATTGCGCATGTCATGTTCAATCTTTGCGCCCATGATATGTCCGAAATACGCGATATAAAAATTGCAGAAGCCTTCAAGTACAACGAGACACATCATCAGCGCGCCGAGCTGCAGGATCACCCGGAGCGCCTCCCCGCCCGGACGGCTGATGACATTATACGTGATGTAACGCACGATCAGCGGAATCGCGAGAGTCGTCGCCGCCCCCATGATCGCAAAAAGCATATCCGAAAAAAACAGTTTTTTATACGGTCCGTAGTAGCCAAGGAGCCGTTTCCATCTGTGCTCCATTTTCTTTTATCACACTCCATCGCTTTTGTGCTCTTTTTCCGGAAAAAGCGGACGGGTCCTGAACATTCTGCACAGCCAGATACCCCGGGGCTGCAGATCCTTCGCGCAGTCCCGCCCGCGGCGTTTTCTCAATCCGACAGACCTGCGAACCGGACGGCGTCCACCACCTGATCCACATATTTTTTGCAGAGCTCTTTGCTCTCCGCCTCCACCATGACGCGGATCACCGGCTCCGTGCCGCTCTCGCGCACAAGGATCCTGCCGTTCTCTCCAAGCTCCTGCTCCGCCTTCGCCACTGCTTCGACAACCATCTGGCTCTCACGCGCCGCCTTCTTGTCCTGCACCTTTACATTCACCAGAAGCTGCGGATAAATTTTTACATCGGCAGCCAGAGTGCCAAGACTGACCTTCTTATCCATCATGACTTCCATCACCATCAGCGAAGTGAGGATGCCGTCGCCCGTCGTCGCGTGCTTGGAAAAAATAATGTGACCCGACTGCTCGCCCCCGAGACAGTGTCCGTTTTCGCACATATTCTCATAGACATATTTATCGCCGACCGCGGTTTTCTCATACTGAATCCCGATCGCATCGAGCGCTTTGTACAGGCCGAGATTCGACATGACGGTCGTCACGATCGTATTGTTGATCAGCTTGCCTTCCTCTTTCATGTATTTGCCGCAGATGTACATGATCAGGTCGCCGTCAATGATGCGGCCGTTCTCATCCACCGCAATGCAGCGGTCCGCGTCGCCGTCGTAGGCAAATCCGACGTCAAGTCCGCGCTCACGGACAAATCTCTGCAGCACTTCAATGTGCGTAGAGCCGCAGTCGCGGTTAATATTGGTGCCGTCCGGCTCATTGTTGATCACATAAGTCCTTGCCCCAAGCGCGTCAAACACGCTCTTTGCAATCGAGGACGCGCTGCCGTTCGAACAGTCAAGTCCGACCTTTGTATTCTTGAACGAACGTGTCGCCAGAGAGATCAGATGCCCTATGTATCGGTTGCGTCCCGCCACATAATCGACTGTCCGCCCGATCCTGGCCCCTGTGGCAAGCGGGATCTCCCCCATCTTCCCGTCAATATACGCCTCGATCTGCTCCTCCACCGCCGCCTCAATCTTCTTGCCGCTGCCGCTGATGATCTTCAGACCATTGTCGTAATACGGATTGTGGCTCGCGGAGATCATGATCCCGCAGTCAAAATCCTCTGTCCGCACAACGTAGGACACACTCGGCGTCGTCGTGACATGCAGCAGATAGGCATCGGCTCCGGACGCAGTCAGCCCTGCCGCCAGCGCATACTCAAACATATAGCTGGAGCGTCTCGTATCCTTTCCGATCACAATACGCGCCTTGTACTCATTTCCAAAATACCATCCGAGGAATCGTCCGACCTGGAACGCATGCTCCACCTTCAGCCTGACGTTCGCTTCCCCGCGAAAGCCATCTGTCCCAAAATATTTTCCCATAATTGTCTCCTCAAACATATCTGACTTTGTACCCTTCTGACGTTTTCCTATTTTATGCCAGAAACGCCAAAATGTCAACAAGACGCGCAGAAAGCGCAAACAGAACCATCTTAAAAATTCTTTGCCCACCCCAGAAAATTTTGGTGGGCGTAAGGTGGGCAAGCCTTCTGTGTTAATCTGGCGGGCAGAAAAAGGGCACTTCCATTTTTGTTGAAAGTGCCCGGTTTTTTCTTTAATTTTTAAGGATTTTTAGAATTTTCCTGCGTCTGCCGCTTCCTGTACGGAGACTGCAACGGCTACAGTCATACCAACCATCGGGTTGTTGCCTGCGCCGATCAGACCCATCATCTCTACATGAGCCGGTACGGAGGAGGAGCCTGCGAACTGAGCGTCAGAATGCATACGGCCAAGGGTATCTGTCATACCATAGGAAGCCGGGCCTGCCGCCATGTTGTCCGGATGAAGCGTACGGCCTGTGCCGCCGCCGGATGCCACTGAGAAATACTTCTTGCCTTTCTCGTTGCACTCCTTCTTGTATGTACCTGCAACCGGATGCTGGAAACGGGTCGGGTTCGTGGAGTTTCCTGTGATGGAGACATCAACGCCTTCCTTCCACATGATCGCAACGCCTTCCGGAACGCTGTTCGCGCCGTAGCAGTTCACCTTCGCGCGAAGTCCCTCGGAGAAGGATTTGCGGTATACTTCTTTTACTTCGTTGGTGTACGGATCATACTCTGTCTCAACGAAAGTAAAGCCATTGATTCTCGCGATGATCTGAGCCGCGTCTTTTCCAAGACCGTTCAGGATAACGCGGAGCGGTTTCTTACGTACTTTGTTTGCCTTCTCAGCGATACCGATCGCGCCCTCTGCTGCCGCGAAGGACTCATGGCCTGCCAGGAATGCGAAGCACTCGGTCTCTTCTTCAAGGAGCATCTTGCCAAGGTTTCCATGGCCAAGACCAACCTTACGTGTATCAGCTACGGAACCCGGGATACAGAATGCCTGAAGTCCCTCGCCGATCGCTGCCGCTGCGTCCGCGGCTCTGCGGCAGTTCTTCTTGATTGCGATCGCCGCGCCTACGATATATGCCCAGCATGCATTCTCAAAGCAGATTGGCTGAATGCTTCTGATCTGGTTGTATACGTCAAGGCCTGCGTCTTTTGTGATCTTCTCAGCTTCCTCGATAGAAGCAATGCCATAGCTGTTCAGAACGGCATTAATCTGGGGAATTCTTCTCTCATATGATTCAAATAAAGCCATCTCTCATTAACCTCCCTTATCACTCTTGTCTCGGATCAATAATCTTCACTGCGTCAGCCACGCGGCCATACTGGCCTTTTGCCTTCTCCCAGGCAGTCGTCGGATCGTCGCCCTTCTTGATGAAATCTGTCATCTTGCCAAGGTTTACGAACTGATATCCAATGATCTGATTCTCTTCGTCAAGAGCAATACCGGTGACATAGCCTTCTGCCATCTCCAGATAACGCGGGCCTTTCTTCAGAGTTCCGTACATCGTACCTACCTGTGAGCGAAGTCCTTTTCCAAGATCCTCAAGACCTGCGCCGATCATAAGTCCGTCCTCAGAGAACGCGGACTGGCTGCGGCCGTAAACAATCTGAAGGAAGAGTTCTCTCATAGCGGTGTTGATCGCATCACAGACAAGGTCTGTATTCAGAGCTTCCATAACGGTCAG
>CANQEC010000022.1 GCA_947594335.1 uncultured Lachnospiraceae bacterium | reverse complement strand
CCCTGTTCACAGAATTCGTACAGGTCTCCCTGATAAGAATACGTTCCTGACGCGTTTTTCCGAAAATTTTTCAGATATTCCCGACGTCCTCTTTTTTCCTTTTCCGCCATATTCAGCCCTCGCTTACTGTAAAGACTCTTTTCCCTTATGCAGGCCTGCAATCGGACAGGAGGCGGCTTTTGCTCCTGCCCGCCGCGCGGCCCGGGTGCTGCGTCAGCAGCTGATTTCCCTGCACGGGCCTGCGCATGTATCAAAAACCCCTGCCACTGTCAGTTCCAGTGTCAGGGGTTCTCTACTGTCTTCTTATGATACCGAAAACCGGCACCCATCCAATATCCGGATCAGTCCTGAACGTACGGCATAAGAGCGACATGGCGGGAACGCTTGATTGCCACGGTCAGCGCTCTCTGATGCTTCGCGCAGTTGCCTGTGATTCTTCTCGGAAGGATCTTACCTCTTTCCGATACATATCTTTTCAGCTTATTTACATCCTTGTAATCGATTTCGTTGTTTTCCTTGCCGCAAAATACGCATACTTTCTTTCTTCTGCGGATAACGCCTCTTTTTCTCATAGGAGCGTCGCCTCTGTCTTTATTGAATGCCATGGTTCTTCCTCCTTTTACGCATTTAATCAAACTGCCCCTGATTTAGTTAAACGGAAGCTCTTCATCAATTCCATCCGGAATATTCATAAAGCCGTCCCCCGCGGCTGCCTGTCCCGGAACAGGCATCGGAGCCGCCGCTCTTGGATTCGGATTCGGAGCCGGCGCAGGCTGACGTGCCATCTCGGCATTATATCCCTGGGATGCCGCCTTGCTCTCCGCAAACTCCTGCTCCTCTACGATCACATCTGTCGTATATACTTTCTGGCCATCTCTGTTCGTGTAGCTCCCGGTCTGAATTCTGCCGGTCAACGCAATCTTGATCCCCTGATGGAAATAACGTTCTGCAAACTCAGCGCTTTTTCCAAAAGCAACACAGCTGATAAAATCCGCAGTTGCATCACTGTCCCGCCGGAATCTGCGGTCTACCGCCAGCGTATATCTGGCGACCGCCGTCCCGTTTTCCCCCGCGGAATAACGGATTTCAGGATCTCTCGTTAAACGTCCCATTAAGATGACTTTATTCATTCTATCTCCTCTTTTCTATTTATGCATCCTGTCTAACGCATAAATATCTGATGACATGGTCCATAATACGGACACGTGACTCGACTTCCGCCGGGCACTTCGCATCAGCCTCAAAACGAACGAAGTAGTAGAAACCTTCGCGCATTTTCTGAATCTCGTAAGCGAGTCTTCTCTTACCCCACTCGTCTACCTCGGTGATTGTGCCGCCGAAACGTGTGATAACTTCTTTCACTCTTTCGATCACAGCGGCTCTCTCTTCATCTTCAATCTTTGCGCTGACAACTACTGCTAACTCATACTTGTTCATGCATTCGCACCTCCTTATGGTCTCTGGCCCTCCCACTCGGGAAGAGCAAGGAAATAATATATCACGAAGAATTATTCTATCATGATTATTCGGCATTTTCAAGCTTTTTTCTGATTCCCCTGGTATTTTTTTCAACAAGCTTGCGGGCTGTCATGATCTGATGCCCGCAGCCTAGGCATTTCAGCCTGAAATCCGCCCCCACCCGCAGAATCTCCCACTCCTGACTGCCGCAGGGATGCTTCTTCTTCAGTTTGACGATATCTCCTACCGCGTAATCCATTTTATCTATCCCCTTTCTGTTTCCCTGCACGGGCCTGCGCATACAGAAAACCTGCCACTGGCAGCTTTTCTGCATACTAAGGCATCAAAGCAGGGGCGCAAGCCTGCAGCAGATTTTGCGCCCCATGAATGATTATTCTTTTATCTTATCAAGCTCTGCAAGGTTTACACCCAGACTCGTTAATGTTACCTTCAGTTCCAGGTATCTGTCATGCATGGATTCGTATGTATCAGGCAGCACGTCTCTGATTTGAAGCATCCAGTTCTGTAATCTTGAAATTTCCGACACATAATCTTTAATTATATCGGCTGCACTCAGCATATAACCACCTCCCATAATCAAATCTCCCGGTTTCAGTATACCACAGCGCGGACATGAAGTCTATCATTTCCTTTGACAGAGGTACAGTTTTGTGGCATGATTAAATCGTGAGTCCTGCACGCGAGCTTCAATTCTGCTGCAGGGTATCCCTGTAAATAAAATCTGACCAGGAGGTTTTCTTTCATGTACGAAAAATTTTATTCCCCTATACCGGACGTTGACGCTTACCTGGAGCGCCTGGGCGTACCGCGCGCATCCCGCCTAGATAAAGAATATCTGGACAGGCTGATCTATGCGCACCAGTGCCGTATTGTATTTGAGAATCTGGATATTTTTGATTTCCACCGGCCGATCACCCTCGAAATTCCGGCCCTCTTTCAGAAGATCATCGTACAGAAACGGGGTGGTTACTGCTTTGAACTCAACGCGCTGTTTACACAGCTTCTGATTGACCTTGGCTTTTGCGCACACTCCTGCATGTGCCGGATTCTCCGCGGCAGAACCTTTAAGGGGCCGATCCTGCACAGAGGAATCATCGTAAAGCTGGAAGGAAAAGAATATTTCTGCGACGTGGGATACGGCGGGCCGCAGCCCCCGGGAGCCGTTCTGATCGAAAACGACTGTTCCGTTACCCTGCACGGGGAGGTTTTCCATATCCGCAGATTTGACGACTACTGGTGGACACTTTCACGCACCACTTCCAGGGGAAATATAGAGGACGTCCTCCAGTTTTACGCCATGCCCCAGGATCCTGTGGATTTTCTGACGATCAACGACTACTGCTCCGGCAATCCTGCCTCTGTATTTACGCAGAAGCACTTCGTCAACCTCCGGACTCCGGCTGGAAGCCGGAATATCCTGGGAGACGTTTACACCTGCGCGGAGAATGGTCAGACCATCACGCATACCATCCGGGACGACGATGAATTCCGGAAGATTCTCCTGGATTCCTTCTCGCTGCACATTGCAGACTGGAATGAAAATGTATAGAAAGTTTCTCCCCGGCACCATTTCTTACGACAAATAAATAATACCAGAAAATCGGGCAGGAGGCAGTTTTTCCTCCTGTTCGCCGCGCGGCTCGCATGCTGTACCAGCTGCTGGTTTCCATTTGCGGGCCTGCGCCCCTTTTTTTGATAAGCAGTTCTCCCGTCTAATAACATATTTCCATACAAAAGGTTAATTTCCCAATAATTTTAACAGCATAGACGGATACGATATAAAGCTGCCATTACTATTGTAACATTCAATACTGTATGGCGGCGCTTCCCCTCTTATTTTTGCCTCGCTGTACCTTCTGTTTGGCCTTATATAGCAAAAGAGTGAAAACATATTTTTTATATCTTTTTTCTTTCCGCTGATCGCCCACAGTTTTCTGCACAGTTTTTTGATATCCTCATTATTGAACACCGGAAGTGTTCTGTCCGGGGCTCCGACAACCGCCGCAAACACATAGTCTCTTTTCTTTATATATTTTGCAGCCTGAGGATATGCCGCTTCATCTTGCATATATCCAATACTTTCCACGATTTGTTTTATCGCGTGTTCCGCTTCTCCCTGATTTCTCGTTCCTTTTAGTTCAATAATCCAGGTAATATTCAAATTCGTACGTGTATCTTTTACCGTATATATAAGATTATCAGCACATGGTTTATTTGAGGATAATCCTGTAATCAGACCCCCATCAATTTGAACAATTTCAACAGAATTTCCAGGATCTATCTGTATTGGAACAAATGCCTTACTTCCATGTGCAGAATCATCTATTTTCATCTTCTGGCCTTCTTCCAGATTACAAATAAAAGAATCATTTTTCTGCTTTTGTCTTTTTCCCATACTTCTGCCTCTACTCATCCTCCAGTTCTATGTCATAAAGAGCCGTATAATCCTCATTGATCTGAGACGATACATCATCGATCAAACCAGCTCTTATTTCCCGGCTCTCATCATCCAGCAGATTTATACTGTTTTTTTCTCCTGGACTTTCTCGAAAATTCAATAATTTATATGCCGCCAGTTTTCTTTTTTGTATAACAACATTCTTTTTTAATACTTCGTAAACCTGCTTCTCTTTTCCTTCATCTGCCAATATGCCGGCATAATATAAATTATTCATTACATTTAATATATAGGGGCTATGCGTTGTAATAAATACTCTGCTTTCCTGTACGTTCGCAAATATAGTAATAAATTCCATAATCTTTTTTTGAAGCAGCGGATAAATATGCGTTTCCGGTTCTTCAATAATTACAAATGCTTTTTCCTGATTCAGCATCAGAATGTAAACAAAATTTAACAGCCATAATATTTCCTGTTGGCCTGACGACGCAAAATTAATTGCTACAGGATGTTCCGGATCTTCTTTTATTTTCAAAAATTCTCTTCCACCGCTAAAAAAATATTCTCCCTTTTCGATATTTATAATAAAATCCGAAATCACATTAACATCAAATTTCCTTTTTTCTGATGGATATTGAAGATGTGCCTTTTTTACCCCTTGCTTAAAACCAGGACGTACCATATCAATCAAAGTCATAAATGTTTCTGTGATCAGATCCAAATTAACAATACTATTCATTGACGCCCGACTCTCTGACAAAACTGTAAGAAGAGCCCTCCCTGCTGGTATATAATACGTCTCTTCATCATCACAGAAAATTTTACATACTTTTGTTTTTATCATATTGCGGTTTCTTTTTGCTTCTTCATTTGCAAGCGCAAAGCTGGAGGCCATTGTTCTGATATAATCCTGATGCAGCTCTGTAACTTCGTCCTGTAATTTTTTTATTTCATTCATCAGTCTTGGGGAATAAGTTACGCTGATATATCTTTTTGATTTTGATCCTTTCCTTAACTCAGTTTTTATCCATATTTCATCTGCATAATCATATTTCATATAAAATTCAGGATTTAAATCCCAGCTGTAACCAAATAATTTAATAAAAACATCCTTTAATTCAGTTTTTATTGCCTTATCAAACCGAACGCTTTCCTGCGGAATGTTATTATAAGAACCCGCATCGTACACCTGAGACAAATAGCTTATTACTTTTGTTTTAATATTTCTGAAAAAATATATACTTTTCGCTATCGTACTTTTCCCGGTTGCCTGCTCTCCAATCAGCAGATTAAACTTCTCTATTTCCATTTCAAAAGCCTTAACAGGCCCGTTATTTCTAATGCATATTTTCTGCATCGGAATTCCTCCTGACCATCAATGTAAAACTATTCTCTCCATTTTTTCAATAATTGTCAAACAAACACAAAACTTTTTATTTATAGTAGCACGATATCTGAAATCCGGCAATAAACTTTTCTTTCTCTGTATTTCCACCTTTTTTAATTTTTCCTGAATGAATGCTTCCCGTCCATCACCTTACAAAATGCGACAGCGACCGCTGTACTTGCCGCCGTCGCCGCAATTGCCGGCCCGACGATCACTGTCGGATTCACGCTGCCGTACTGCGCGCGGTACGCGATCACATTCACAGGGATCAGCTGCAGCGATGAAATATTCAGGATCAGGAAAGTACACATCTCGCTGCTGGCCGTGCCGCGGGGCATGGCATGTACGTTTCTTCTTCGTCCCGCGCCTGCCGCCCATCGTCTGGCCGTCTGTATTTTTTCTATTTCCTTCCCCTTATTCTTTGATTCTGTCCACGACACACTTTCTTTTTCCGCCCGCCGCTCCTCCTCCAGCTTCTCCAGGCTCTCCATCGCTTTCAGGCCTGCGGGCGTCGCAGCCCAGCCAAGCCCCAGAAAGTTCGCGATAAAGTTCGTCGTGATATGCTGCTCCGCCTCATGGCCCGCCGGTATTCCCGGAAATAAAAAGCGGATGAAGGGCTGAATCAGCCTTGAGATTGACTGAATCAGTCCCGCATCCTCCGCGATTTTCATGATTCCCATCCAAAGCGCTGTAACCCCAAGCATCGTAATGCACAGCGTCACCGCCTCTTTCGATGAGGACAGGACAGCTTCTGATACTGCGTCGATGTTCCCTGTCACCGTCCCGTAAATAATTCCTGTTAATATCATGCCTCCCCAGAGATAATTCATGGTTATCCTTCCTGCTGCCGCGCTGTCATTCATGCAAAATTATCCTGCAGCCCGTATTGTCACACCCGCATACATAAGTAAGGTATTATGCACAAAAAACAGCCTGCCTCATGATGCGCGGTATATTCTGCACAAACCTGCGCGGCATTAAAATTCCGTTTATACAGTATACTACACTGATCTTAAAAAAGAACATGACGGAAAAGTTTATTCTCCTGATTATTTTCCTGTCAGGCATCCGCAGCCTTTTCCCCCAAAATCCCTTTCAGATCCAGGCCGTACCGCCCGGCGATGTCGCGTGCATAGCTCAGGCCATCCGGCGTTGTGCGGGAGATGCGGTAGCTCCTGCTGCCGTCTTCCTTGTTCTCCATCAAAGCGACAAGGTTGTCAATCTTTCCCCTGTTGCCAGGATACGAATTGTATTTGTGAACCTGCTGGGGAAGGTCGTGAATATGTGTGACATAAATACCGCCGCAGCCGATCACGCCGATCCCTGTCAGGACTTCGGACGCGATATATCCCGCTTCCAGTCCGCTCGTACTTGAGAAGGTCTCATCCATCAGCAGCATATCTGTGTCTGAGAGCTTCTTCATGATCGCGCTAAGGCGCGCACATTCGCTTTCAAGACGGCCTTTCCCATAATTGTCTTCATCCGACGATGGAAAATGCGTGTAAATGCCGGTCACCGGACTCATGCAGGCTTTCCTGGCCGGCACAAAAAGACCGAGCTGGAATAATGCCTGCGCCATACCGATCGAGTAAGCAAAGATCGATTTGCCTCCGTGATTCGGCCCGGTCACAAGATAAAAACGTCCGTTTTCATCAAACGTAAACGAATTTGAGACGATCGTCTTCTCCACACCCTGCCTCGCAAGCCCCGGATTATAGACCTGCTCCAGATCACATTTTTTCTCCCTCATCGGCGCGATCTGCGGACGGCACATCGGAAGTCCGAGGGCCCTCATCTCAAGAATGAACTTTACCCCGGCTGTCAGAAAGCGGATGTCATCGAGCAGCGACACAAAAAGCGCCGTGCTTACTCCGAAATATTTATGTACCAGCGGCTCAAAACTGCGCAGTGATTTCTTATAAATCGTCGTCAGAGCAGACTGCACAGAATAATTCAGCGCTTTAAGCTCCTCCCCGTGAAGGCCCTTCGCAAGCGGATACAGCGGGGACATCAGCGTGTGGCTTTCCAGCGGATCCTTTTTCAGCAGTTTGTCCATGATCGTCCCGGCGCGGAAATGCTTCGTCTCCACCGAGATCACGCCGCCTTCTTTCACGCTCAGCGATTCGTCGAGGTTGATCCCCAGCGTAACGCTTTTGATGCTCCCGAACCGTGTCTCCATCTTCAACAGCTCTGTACTCAGATTCCCAAATTCCTCGCTCTCAGCGATGGACATGATCTCGTCGCGGAAGTTTTTCATGCCTTCTGACTGAAAAACGAGACCGCGAAGCCCGTCTGCGAACAGCTCCACGATCTCCTGATACATTTCGAGAAAGCGCACGGAACTCAGGGCGGAATCCACGCTGAAATCACAGCTCAGTACACGTCTCATTTCCTGTATGTTACATATAACGGGAATCGATCTGCAAAATACATCATACAGGGATGGATTCTCCACAACATCCTCCACGACGGCCAGGCGATAATCCAGCACTTTCTCGTCCGTTGTGAAAAAATCATCCAGGGACAGATTTACAAGGCCCCGAAACCTTTCGTTGACCAGAATCACCATACTGTCGATCTGCAGCGAGCTGACAAACTGGAAATCCTTCATTTTTCTCTCCTGATCCCTGTCATAATCGGGCGGATACAGCAAACGAAAACCATCCATTGTAAAATCCGCCGGACGCCTGTCCGGCTCCTCCTTTCCGCAGATTACAAATTTTTCATTCCGTTTTGAAGCTTCTTATTCTCTCTGATTTTTCACCGGTTCTGCTCTTCTTCCGACGCTTTTGCACCGTCTCTGACCCCGGCCTGGACTCCTCCTGACGGTTCCACGCCGTCCTTGTTCTGGCCTCCTCCGACGATCTTCGCAATCAGATACCGCGGCCGTCCTTTTACTTCCTCATAGATCTTCGCAATATAATATCCGATGATCCCAAGACTGATCATGATAATGCTTCCGATAATCAGAATCAGCAGAATGACTGTTGTGAAGCCCTCCATCGCGTTTCCGGAAAAATAATTCACCAGAGACTGTATGCCGAGAATGATTCCCATCAAAAATACCAGAACGCCCGCAAACGTCACACACTGCATTGGTATTGTTGAAAATGCAACGATATTTTTAATGGCGTACTGGACCAGCGACCAGACGGACCATTTGGATTCTCCTTCGGTGCGCTCCTGCACGTCAAACTCCACTGAGGTCGTGCGGAAACCGACCCACGCGGACAGCGCCCGGAAAAAAACATTCCGCTCCGGCATGGCCAGCAGGGCATCCACCGCCTTGCGGTCAAGCAGCTTGAAATCCGATGCTCTTGACATATCGATCTTTGTAGCGAAAGAAATAATCTTATAAAACAGTCCGGCGCCGGCTCTGTGCATCACGCTTTCTTTTCCGCGTGAGCGCTTCACACCCTCTATTACCTCGTATCCTTTCTCCCAAAGCCTGTACATATCGACAAGCGTCCCGGGCGGATGCTGAAGATCGCAGTCCATCACCGCGCAGCACTCCCCCGACGCAGCCGCAAGTCCCGCGAACATTGCGGCTTCCTTGCCAAAATTGCGGGAAAACATCACTCCCACTATATGAGAATCCTGTCCTGCCACTTTCTCAATCTCATCCCATGTCTTATCCTTCGATCCGTCATTGACAAACACGATCTCATACGGGATGCCTGCCCCCGACAAAACCTGTCCGACTTTGTCCGCCGCTTTCCTGATCATCCTTTCTTCATTGTATGCCGGCAATATCACTGAAAGCATAATTTCTACCTCTTCCTCTTTTTTCTGTCCGATATGTCCTTTGTACCTGGCGGTATCGCCCCTGGCTTTGTCCGGGCGCCACACATTACTGCCTCTTTTTAATTTGCTGCTTCCAGATGGCAATGCACGGAGCGTTCAGTTCTTCCCCGCTCCCGGATGACGGTACGCGGAATACTCTCCAAGATCCGTCAGCATAATACTGTGGCTCGTCCTGCGTTGGCTGACCGGAATCATCTGCATGTAGTCCCCATACAGATAGGTCAGATATTTATCATACTCCTTCGGTATCGGGAACTGGTATCCCTCAAAATCGGCGTAGACCGTCTCCTCAAGCCATGCTTTCGGAAACGCGCCTCTTTTCAGATTCCTCCCCATGCCGTCGTACAGATAATCACTCTTCCTGTTCTGGAAAAAACGCAGGGCTCTCTCCTGCGACCACTCTGCCAGAGGCATCGGAACAAAGTTCTTCGCCTTACTCACAATTTTGCAGATCAGCTCATGTTTTCCCCCGCTCTTGATATCTGTATTTCCCCATTTATTGAAGACGATCGAACGTGTCAGCATCGTTGCCATCAGATGCAGCTTCTGCGACCACTTATGATTCCCCGTCTGATCGTGCGAAAGCACATCAAAAAAGATGCCGTTATGCATATGCAGAAATTTTGAGGTAAACTCTGTCGCAAACATCGTATTATTGATGCGGAGCTTCGTAAATGGATTATGATTTCCTTTCTCCGTGGAAGGAATCTGCAGAAAAATATTATCCGGAACCTCGTCCTGCACCACTTTAAGGAAGTGATCATAATCTTCCCGCAGCATCATCACGTCGGCGTCGTCGTCCCACGGAATAAATCCGTGATGGCGGACTGCCCCGAGAAGGGTTCCTCCCGCGAGAAAATATCTGATTCCGTGCTTTTTGCAGATACGATCAATCTCAAGAAGATAGCCAAGCAGAATCTGCTGTACTTTTGTCAGTTTCCCGAGATAGGTGTTGTCAAATATAAAGACCTTCCCCAGATTCTGCATACATTTCACCAGAATAATCAGACCATCCTCGAGCGATACCTGGGGTACAAAGCCGTACCGGCGGATCAGCTGTGTGTTCAGCAGAATCCCTGTATCGCCTTTCGGAGGCTCCCAGTTGAGACTGATCCTGCACTGATCCGGGAAATTCTGATACAGCATCATCACCAACTCACTGTCGGAAGCATCCGATCTCTCCCCGGAAACGTTAAATATTTTATTCGCAGGGCATTCTGTGAGCACAAACTGGACAGCCGTCAGCACATCATGGATGCTGATATAGGAATTCCGCTCAGAACTCAGATTCTGCACAGCTTCCTTTCCGTTCGCCGTCAGCCGGGCAAGTGTGTATACGCTGTGCTCCATTGTCTCGATATGCGCGCCGAACAGCTTCCCGGTACGCAAAATCTGATAGGAAGCTCCATTCTCCCGCGCGCAGGCGATCAGCATGCTCTCCAGGGACTGCAGGAAATACTGCGCCTCAAAGCCAGGCGCACAGGGATCCGTTCTTCCCGCCTCATATTCCGAGGCGGCAAACTGACTGTCCAGCTTCCCATAGACGCGCCCGTCAGAAAGCAGAAGGATCTTTCTGCCGCGCACCTTTGTCAGTTCCCGCAGCAGCTCCAGATACCCTTCCAGAACTTCCATGGTCTCCGGCGCCGTCATTCTGATCTCCCGGCAGCACCATCCCGTCAGGATCACATAATCCGCTTCGCAGCCGGAAACCCGCTGCGCCAGGCCGCGCCATGCGGCAGACAGACCGCCCACCCCGCTTTCACAGGAACTCTTGTCCGCCATGCTTTTATCCTGCCGTCCGGTTTCGCGCGGCAGACTGCCATCCTCTTTTCCGTCTTCTTCCTTCACGGCCTCGCATCTGACGTGAACTCCCGCTTTGCACTCATCATTCCACGCTTCAAGAGACCACACAACTGCTTTAAGCAGGGAATCTTCCCTGCCGATCACCAAAAATTTTCTGTTCCGCATTTTCCCAGGATCGATCTGCTCTGATTTGACAGCCGCCTGCGCCCAGTCCAACTGGAATTCGTTCAGACGATCCCGCAGCAGCCCGCTTTTTTCCTCATTCATCCCAGTCTTCCCGCCTTTCCTGTATCCATTACGATCCTGATGGGCTCCAGAGCCGTCGTATCCGCATACATCCGCGGCGCCGGCTCTGTTTTTCTCCATATCTCTTCGCCGGACCTGGGATGTGAAGTTTCCGCATACGCCGTCGGGCGGTCCCGTCCCGGATCCGTCTGCAAAAATCCTTCTATATTATATGCCTCTCCCGCCGTTCCATCGAGCAGAACCCGGGCAGTCAGCTCCGCGATCCTTTTCCAATCCCTGGTCAAAGCCGCCCTTTCGCCTGCGGCACCCGCTTCCATTTCGCTGCCTGGAGCTTCCCTTCCGGGAAATCTCACAATTTTAACCGGAACGCCATCCTCCCGCGCCATCCGGCTGCACAGATTCTCCAGAATTCTCAGCCGCTCGGCATCCTGATCATGCATATCCGTATGGCACACATAGCCCAGCTCGTTCTCTTTTACCGGATGAAATTCTCCGAACAGTTTTCCGTAGATATCAGAACGCGATACAAAAAGCACAGATTTCGGACATACGCTCTCAATTTTTTGCAGAATACTCAGGAGAGAAGAAAAAACCTGCCAACCCTCTGTGGGATCGTTTTTTCTCGGCGTACTGTCCGCTTTTGCAGAGCTTCGGCCCGCATCCTGCGAACCCTGATCTGCCGCAGGCGTCCGGTCTGTAAATCCGAACAGAATCACATAATCTTCCGGAGACATATCGTTCTCGTCCCTGGAAATTTCAAAGCCCATAGTTCTGAAGACCTGAAGAAATTTCTGCTTCATATCCGATTCCGGTCCAAGAACCAGCACCTTTTTCCGATAAAATCTTTCCCGGACGTCGGCATCGTGTTTCTCCTGCATTTTGCGCTCCTCCTCATCCTGTACAGCATTGCATTAATAATACCTGTTATTTCGAAATTAACGCAAAGTTGTACTGGTTTCCTCAAATTTCTCCATTCTTCGCCGGATCCGGCAGCCTTTTAACCCGGCTGGACTTAATCTGCGCGCATCCCCGCCTGGCAAAATTCCTTCCATCTTTTCATGCTGCCGATCAGCCTCTCAAACATTTCCTCCAGATTTGTTTCCGGCTTCCAGCCCAGCGCTCTGATCTTGTCCGCATTGATCAGCATCCGGGACGTCGGGGCATAGCCGAATTTGTCCGCGTCCGCAGGAATGTCGAACACAAGCTTTGACCCGCTCTCCGGATATTTTCTGATCAGCATCTCGGCCATTCCGCGGATCGTGGAAAAGGTTTCCTCATTGGAAATATTGTAAGCCTCCCCCGGCGCACCCTCAAGCAGCGCGGTCAGCAGTCCGAGAACCGCATCGGACGTATAACAGTAACAGTGCGCCTTGCTTCCGTCGGTATGAAGCACAATATCAGTCCCTGTGATAATGCTCCGGGCAAACTGGGCAAATACCCTGTTTTCCGTCTCCGGAATCCCCGCTCCAAATGTCTGCGCCAGACGGACTGTCCGCACAGGGACTCCAAACTCATGCGCGTACGCCCCACAGAGACCTTCCGCCATGCGCTTGCTCTCAGAATAGCTGCTCCGCACCTTCAGAGGATCGATGTATCCGTAATCCGTCTCCCTGACGATATAATGCTCCGGATCAACCACACCGTAAGCCTCCATGGAAGACAGATAAACCATTCCTTTCACCTGTTTTTTCCGCGCGAGCTCCAGCATGTTTTCCGTGCCCTTTAATGTCGTCAGGATTGTCCCAACCGGATGATCCACAAAATCCTTTGAGGTTGTGACGCCCGCCCCATGCAGAATATAATCCACAGGCAGTTCCGTTTCCACCGGTTCCAGGATATTCCCCGTCACCAGTTCAAGTCCATACTTCATGCATGGTCCAAGCACTTTCTGCGCTTTCTGCGGATTTCTTACCAGAGCGAGCACTTTCAAATTGAGCTGTCTCCTGAATCCGGCCAGCACGGCCACCTGAGCCGCCTGGCTTCCGATGAGTCCCGTAGCTCCCGTGATCAGAATGCTCTTTCCTCTTAATTTATCCCAGTCGATCCGATCTGATCCCGCAGCTCTCTCGAGATCCTCCTGCAGCACCGGGTCATCCGTAAGATGCACATCTGTCATTCCCATTTCCAGTCCTCCATTTCGCTTTTGCCGTGTTATTGTTCCCTTTGCGCCCGGCAGCATACAGCCCAGGCATGCAGATTCGCTTCGCAAAACCCAAACTGTCAGACTTCTCACTTCCGTTTTTTGTAGCGGTTCATCCTCACGGCCAGCCTGTCCGTCAGCCCGAATCCGAACGCCTGCTCATTTTCTTTATACTGGATCAGCGCCCGGAACATGTACACATCCTCCGGCGTCGTCACCTTGATATTCCCGCGGTTTCCGATCACAATGTGCGGCTGTCTCCCGGTCGCCCTGTAGATCGTACACGCATCAACCATATTCCTGTACCCGTCCGACGTGCCGCGGATTACCTCATGCGCCGCAAGAATATCTTTCAGATAAAAGCTCTGCGGAGCCTGCGCCGCATAGCTTTCCTGGCGCAGCGGAAGGCTGTCCACCTTTTTCCCGTCGCGGCTGACCAGAATCGTCTCATAGCATGGCGTGCAGGTGATCGCGCTCCCGTACGTTCTGACGCTCTCAATATTGTCGCTGATCACGCCGTATTCAACAAACGGCCTCACGCCGTCATGGATCAGAACGACAGAATCTTCAGGATTTTCCTTTGCAGCCAGCATAAGCGCATTGTAGATCGAATCCTGCGCCGTCTCTCCGCCCGCCGCGATCCCTGCCGTCTTGTCTATCCTGAAATCTCTCACCAGATGCTCCACATATGGAATATAATCCTCGTTGATCGCCATGTAAATCTTATCGATCTCCTCATGTTCCTGAAAAAGCTGAAGCGTGTGGATCAGAATCGGCTTTCCGTTGATTTCCAGAAACTGCTTCGGCACGCCCGCTCCCATGCGGACTCCGCTTCCCCCCGCAAAAATGATCGCAATATTCATACTTATCCTCCGTTCCCCTGTATCCCGTCAGATTCCCGGCTCCGGCTCGCTCAATTCCCCAGGCCGTCCCTGTTTCATTTCCGCACTCTGATTTCCGGATTCATCCGGCCCAGTCAGATTCCCGCCCGGCTCCCAGACCGTCCTTGTTTCATTCCCACACTCTGAATCACAGCTCTGCTTTGGCCCGCTCTCCCGGGCCATCCCTCTTTATATTCCGAGCAGCTCCAGGATCCGCTCCGTCGCGTGCCCGTCACAGGCGCCCGCATACTTCTCCCTCCAGGCCGTCAGCGCCTCCCGATAATTTTCAAACTCCGTTCTGCTGTCCCTCACCTCCCGGATCAGCGCCTCTGTGTTCCATACCAGAGGAAACGGCATCGACCGGTAATCAATATAAAAGCCTCTGGTCTTCTCGTATTCTTCCAGATCCGGTGCAAACAGCACGACCGGCTTCTCATAGATCAGATAATCATACAACACGGAAGAATAGTCCGTAATCAGCACATCCGCCGCGCAGAGCAGTTCCTCCGTCGGAATCGAACAGTTCGACACCTGACCATGCGCATCGATATGCGGATGCGCCTTTATGATAAAATACCAGTCCGGATAAAGTTCCGCAGCAGCCGCCTTTACAGTTTCGAGTCCGCACAGCGAAGGCTTCGCCGCGTTCCCCCGGAAGGTCGGCGCCCACAGGGCGATTTTTTTTCCTTTTGCCTCAGGATATCTCTCATAAAATGTTCTGCGGCACTTTTCGTTCCATTCTTTGTCAAAATAATAATCCGTGCGGCTTACGCCGGTCGCCCGTATCCGCGATTCCGGTATTCTCAGCGCCTTCGCGTGCACTTTCACGCATTCTCCGGAACTCAAGGTAAGCCATGTATAGTTTCCGAACATATTTCCCCTGTAATTTTGAGGAATGTCGTCGCCCGCGTCATAGGCGATCTTTTTCATCAGCCCGCAGGAATGCCAGAGCTGTACGACCGTCGTCCCGCGGCGTTTCCGGCAGGAAGCCGCCGGCAGATAGTAGTCGCAGATAAAGACATATTCCGCCTGTGCGTACGCCTTCATAAAACGCAGAAGATACCGCAGAAGCGCCACGGGGGACATGCTGCCGAAATCCTCCACAAATACCTGGATCTCCAGCTTTCGAACCGGTTCATCCGCCGCAGCCCCAGCCGCGCAGCCATCCAGCACAGCCTCTGCGCTCCGCTCCTCTGCACGGCCATCCGCCGCATTCTCTGCACTCTGGTTCTCCACACGCTTATCTGCCGCGTTCTCTGCGCTCCGCTCCTCTGCGCGGCCATCCGCCGCAGTCTCTGCGCTTTGACCTGCTGCGCGGCCGCTCAGCGCTTCATACATTCTTTGCATGGAAAACGGCATCTCTTTGTGATGCGCGTCCGCAAACAGTACAGATCCCCTGCGCACAGGCTTTCCCGCATACCACCGGTACACAAGGGGCAGAAACAGATTCTGCAGAAGCATTTTCAGATATTGTTTTGCCCGGAACACACAGCTCCTCCTCTCACGCCGGAAAAAACCGCTCTTTTTATCGGGCAGGGTTCTCCCGCCCGCGCGGCCCTGATCGAGCAGGAGGCGGCTTTTCCTCCTGCTCGCCGCGCGGCTCAGGTGTTGCGTCAGCAGCTGATTTCCATGCCTGAGCCTGCGCGTATATAACAAGGGACTGTCGGGAAATTTGCAGCAAGCCCCATTGGACATTTTCCGACAGCCCCTTTTTCTTCTTCGGACATTCGGACGCGGTAATCCGCTGTCAGCCTTTCCTTACGAGCTCCATCTCCGCCGCTTCCATCGCCGCAGCAACTACCTTGTCCATATCATAATATTTGTATTCCCCGAGCCTTCCTCCGAAGATAACATTTTCTTCTTTGTCGGCAAGCTCCCTGTATTTCTTATAGAGGGCATTATTCTTCTCGTCATTTACAGGATAATACGGCTCCAGACCGGGCTCCCAGGCCTGAGGATATTCCCGTGAGATCACCGTGAACGGCAGGGGATTCTCTCTTGTCTTCGCCGGCTCAAAATGCTTGTGCTCAATGATCCGCGTATACGGAACCTCCCGCTCCGTATAATTGACCACCGCGTTGCCCTGGTAATTTTCCTTCTCGATCCGCTCCGTCTCAAACCGCAGAGAGCGGTATTCCAGATGCCCGAACTGGAAATCATAATATTCGTCGATCATGCCCGTGTAGACCACGCGGTCAAATCTGTCCGGATATTTTTCGATAAATTCGCGGTAATCCATGTTGAGCTCCACATCGATATTTCTCAGAAGCCTCTTCACCAAGGCCGTGTAGCCGCCCTGCGGGATTCCCTGATATCTGTCGTTAAAGTAATTATTGTCGTACGTAAAGCGCAGAGGAAGACGTTTGATGATGAAGGCCGGAAGATCCCGGCAGTCTCTTCCCCACTGCTTTTCCGTATATCCCTTGACCAGCCTCTCATAGACGTCCGGACCGACCAGGGAGAGCGCCTGCTCCTCAAGATTCGCGGGATCCGTGATCCCCAGCTGCGCGATCTGATCCGCGATCTTTTTCTTCACCTCTTCCGGATCCGTCAGTCCCCAAAGTTTGCTGAACGTATTCATATTGAACGGAAGATTGTATATCTCATCCTTATATACGGCGATCGGCGAGTTGACAAACGGGATAAAGGGAACCTGCCTGTTGACAAACTTCCAGACTCTCTCATTGTCCGTATGGAAGATATGCGCGCCGTATTTGTGAACCTGTATGCCGTCCACATTCTCGGAATAGATATTTCCTCCGATGTGATCTCTCCTGTCTATCACAAGACATTTCTTCCCGGCACGCTTCATCATGCGGGCGAACACCGCGCCGTAAAGCCCCGCACCGACAATCAGATAATCGTATTTTGCCAGGAATCTTTCCTTGCGGAGCCGTCTGTTGTTCTCTCTGCGGAGCGCGATCATCTCCTCCTGCTTCCGCACGTAGGCGTCGCAGACCACGTCCGCGTCGCCGATCTTTACGATCTCGCCGTGATCCAGCCAGATCGCGTGATCGCACATGCGCTTGACTGATTCCGTATTATGCGAGACATACAGAAGCGTCGTCCCGTCCGCAAGCATCTTTTTCATGCGCGCGTTGCACTTGCTGCGGAAACGGAGATCCCCCACCTCGAGAACCTCATCCACGATCAGGATATCCGGATCCGTCACCGTCGCAACCGCGAAGCCCAGGCGCGCCTTCATACCGGAAGAAAAATTCTTCACCGGAGAATCGAGAAATTCCCTGATATTCGCGAACTCCACGATCTCGTCAAAATGCTCGTCTATAAATTCCCTGGTGTATCCGAGAACCAGTCCGTTCAGGTAAATGTTCTCCCGCGCCGTCAGATCCCTGTCAAAGCCTGCCCCGAGCTCGATCAGGGGGGCAATCCGGCCGCTCACCGACAGGCTTCCCGTATAAGGCTGCAGGATTCCGCTGATCGCCTTTAGAAGCGTCGATTTGCCTGAGCCGTTGGGACCCACAAACCCCCATGCCTCGCCCTTTCTGATCTTGAAGCTTACTCCCTTCAGCGCCAGAAATTCCTGAAACATCAACTCTTTTTTGATAAATTTGATGGCATATTCCTTGAGATTGTCCACGCGCTCCTTCTCAAGATTAAACCGGATCGTCAGATCCTTGACGTTTATCACCACTTTATTTTTCATATGCTTTCCTTTCTGTTTCCGCCCGATATCAGCGTCTGGCCATGATCCTGACGGATCGTCCCTGATGCGGCTCAAATAACGCTCTGATCAGCGTTTCCCTAAATGTACAGGATAAATTTATCCTTATATTTCTGGAAAAAGTATACGCCGATCACCAGCATCCCGAATGCCAGAACCCATCCGCCCACAAA
>CANQEC010000021.1 GCA_947594335.1 uncultured Lachnospiraceae bacterium | reverse complement strand
CAGATCCGGCCCGTATCGGCCCCCGTAACAGCAGGGAACCGCAAGGATGCTGCCTGCCGTCTGATTCTCCTCCACAACCTGCCTGCCTCCTGCTTCCTGCTTTTCTTCCGCCTTCAGCAGTCTGGCAAGCTTTCGGCAAAGACGCCTGTAGGAAAGCAGCGCGGGATCGTAAAAGATCAGCAGGCTCCGATAAGTCGGCAGCGTTTCCCGGACTCCCCGTATGTTGGCTTTGCCCAGCCGGTTCTTCAGCAAGTGGACCCGTCGATTGAGCGTCTCGTCAATCCGGTCTCCGAACTCCACCAGCAAAGCCTCGTCGCCAACGGGCGCAATATGCACCGTTTCTTCCCTGTTCGTTTCTTTCATATCGCGTCTTTCCTCCTGTATGTATATCTGCAAGCCTTTATAATATTGCTGTTTTCAAAGGTACTTCCTCATATTTCCTATTTTATCCGGAAATTCGGCATTGTCAATTCTGAGTGTTCCAGCATTTACTAAGGCCTGCAGTAACTGCAGAGTCCAGCACCTTTTTCAAAACTTTTCAGGAAATATCACTTATTATTCTGTCTGTTCTTTTTCAATCGGAACCCATATTTCCATATAGCGGACTTCCCCTCCCGGTTCTTTCACTGTCGCAATCTGATTGCCCAGAATATCTCCTGCCAGCCGATATCCCTGTCCCTTCATAAATGCGAATACGTCTGTCAGCATCTTTGATGAAAAATACTCTTTCTCCCTGGCTTTCAGAATTGTATAAATTGACTGTACGGAATCAATATACTGCATTTTGGGATCTATTTTAATCCCAAGCGCATCTGCCCATTTTTTCGAGCAGAGGCGTTTTCCCTCCTGCGCATAAAAGCAGGGGCTTCCGAAGTCGGCGATTGCCCCCGGAAGCCCTAGCCTTTTTCGGCACTCCTGTGCCGGAGAAGACTTTTCTGTTTGTATCAAAAATTTTTTCAGGTATCACCTGCACTACTTTTGGAAACATTCGATCACCTTCTCATTCACTATACTACCAGAACACATGGCTCATCATAACCTGAAATGAGAGAATCATGAGTGATAAGCAGCATATTTTCCACAGAAGCCTGGCAGATCAGCAGGCGGTCGAATGGATCCTTGTGCGGCGGAGCTCCCTCTTCCCGTTTCAATTCTTCCAGCGCATAAATATGTTTCTCCCGGATCATTACTTTCTGAAAACCTGACTGCCCGCAATATTCCGCAAGCTCTTCTGCTGAAACAGTCAGAACGTCCGGATGCAGCAGATGCTTTATCTCAACTTCCCATAGAGAAATTATACTGTAAAATATTTCATTCTCTTCACTCTCAATAAGTTTGCGCGCTTTAACCGACAACCTCGTGTCATTAGAAAGTGCCCAGAGAAGAATGTGCGTGTCCAGCAATATTTTCATAATTCGCCTCCAAACATCTCTTCCACTTCCTGATCCCACGAATCAAAATCATCCGGCACTGTAAATTTTCCCTCCGCAATACCAATACGCTTACTGACAGATCTCTGAGGAATTAATGTCATCTGTACGACCGCCTTTCCGTTCCTTGCCAGATAAATAACTTCCTCCTGCTTCGTCTCAAGCATTCTTACAAGCCGTGACAAATCGGTTTTCGCCTCCAGCATATTCACCTGTGTCATACTGACTCCTCCATTCTGTTGTATTCTTAGCTAATACACCTGACTAATCTGGCTAAATATAGTATATGCAATTTTGACGGGAATATCAAGGGTTAAATATATTGAATCTGTCTTTGCCTTCCACTACGAAAGAACTGATGTATTTTCGGCGTGCAGCGTGTCCATCGCTGGCGGCACCGAACAGGAAGCAGTGTATTTCAAGGGTATCTCCTTATCTCGGCCATCTGTCTTCTTTGCACATAAGTTCTCCAAATTTCTGATGCGGCTCAGACTGATACCAGTACGCGACGCTGGCGACATCGTCCTGACGCTCAAAAAGCCCCCGGTATCCGACCCCAATCTGCTGGAGTGTCACGCGGATGTCCTCGTCAAAACAGATCGGATCCTGAATGTGCCAGCGGTAAAATCCCCTCATCGGAGGGCAGTCGTCATTGTGGTAAGGATTATGGATCAGCTCGTCATGCGCTGAGTAATAGGGATAGCCGAGATACGGCGTACAATAATTCTGCTCCACTGTTTTCTCGTTTTCCTGGCGCGCAAAACTCCAGGAGCCGCCGAAGTAGTCCTCTGTCCCGGTACCACAGATGGTCGGATACTCTTCATCCCCGTCCAGATAGAACTTTACTTCTCCTTCTCCCCACCAGTAGCGTTCCAGGGTAGTAAGCGCCAGGTAGGTTCCGACATAATGTCCCTTTCCCTTCACACCGTCGAGGATCACGTAATCCCGCTGTTTCTGTGTCAGCCGTTCCCGCCTCCACTGCGCATGGAAATACGCGATGTCCAGGGGCAGTTCATCATAAAGGCAGTAATCCACCTGATAAAAAAACGCCGGGATCGGATTGACATGCTGGTTTTCCAGCGTGATCCTGGCCTTTTTTCGAAACGGCATCGGAAAATAACAGTTAAATCCTCTGTTCGGGACGACCGCGATGGGAAGTGAATTTACCATGCATCCTCTGCCAAATCCGCAGCAGAAGAAATCCCCGAGAGGACTCTCCACAGACGGCGCCTCCTCGTCATCCCAGTACATGCGCAGAACGAGGTCGCGCAAAACAAAACAGTCCGCTTCCGTGGTCTTCAGATCAACTGTGATCCAGATGTGATTGATCTCGCCCGGGCCTTCCATCTCGGCCAGAGTGACCACTGTCCCCGGCGCGATATTGCTGATACAGGGACTTCCTTTTCTGGATGGTCCGAGATGGCTTTTAGCCATACCGCCCTTTCCCTTTTCACCATGCGGATTTTCCGCATTGATGGACCGGCTTTTTCCGTATTTCGCAAGAGCAAGGCCGCCAAGTCCTCCTGTAAATGATCTGTACATAATATCTCCTCCTGTTTTATCTTGATCAGGATATCACAAAATAATATGTAAATTCTGGCTGCTTTCCTTCAGTTTTCCAGCATTTTATCAGCATATTTTATTTTTACTGCAGAATTTCCCCATTTTCAGCGTCAAACACAACATCCTGCGAGTCTTCGCCTGTATAATGCACTTTTATTCCTTTTTCTGTGCTGGTTATCTTGTCCGGCCAGAAACAATTTTCCGCTGTCTTACTGGCCCAGAGCTGTTTTCCCTTCTTATTCACTTTATAAACGGTATCTCCATAATATCCCGTCGCATACAGATTACCGCTGCTGTCAACATATATAGCGGCGCTCCCCAGTATTTCCGGAAATGCCTCTTTCTTTTTTGAACGTCTTTTCCCAGTCTGCTTATGAAGCCGGATAAATGTATCTCCGTCAATAATATAAACGTTCTGCTTTGACACTTTATAAGAAACGCTGCTCAGTTCCGTGGCAGGATGTTCTGCGCATTTATATTTCCACACCGTCTTTCCATTCGAATTTTTTCCTATAATCGTGCAATATTCCATATTATCACTGTATCGGGTACTCTTCGTAACTTTCGTTACCTTGTCTGAAGATTTTGCCTGCACTGCCGTACATGACATTATGACGCATAAAAGGAACAATAAACTTATCGCTCCTGTTTTAAATACCTTCATTCTTTTCCCTCCTTCTTTTATCCGGATGCCGGTCCATTCATAAACACCGGGACTTTCTTTACAGTCCTGCTATCTCCATCCGGTTCAGTACTCCCTGCACATCAATCCCCGGATGCGTAAAATAAATCTGACAGATCTGTTCCGTCAGTTCTCTGCTGATCTTCCGCGCTCTGACAATGCTGTCTACGGATTTCCCTTTCTGCAGATCGCCGATTACCATAGAGATAATTCTCTGCAATCTTCCTGAATCAAATTCCGGCGGCAGACCGTCTGATTTTATATCCTGAATTTCCTGAGAGGGTTTTCTTTCTTTCGTCTTCTGCCCTCTCTCTGCCGGCAGATCAATCCTTTTTATTTCCAGTTTCCCTGTTTCTGTCTCAAATTCCAGCAGAGCCATAGTCAGAGATTTCCCAAAACGCCGCGGACCGCAGCTCCCCGGATTCAGCCAGATCCTGCCGTTCACTTCCTTCTCTTCATAGTTATGTGAATGTCCGTAGATAATAATATCCGCCTTCTGCGCTTTTTCGGACCTCTGTTTTTTGTCATGTATCATATATACTTTTCTGTCGTACAGCTCAAAAAACACTTCCTCGGGAAGCCCTTTTGCCCAGTCCCTGTCACAGTTTCCCCTAACTGCGATCACCCGGGCTGTTTTCTGCAGTTCATCCAGAATTTTCTGACCGGCAATATCCCCGCCATGCAGGATCAGTTCTGCCGTCTGAAGAACCTTGACCGCTTCCGGCCGCAGTATTCCGTGCGTGTCTGATATCACAGCTGTTCTGCGCAATGACATAAATCTCTTCTTCCCTCCTGTAACTGCTCATTTTCCTTCTGTTCATAACTGCTCATTTCATAGTTTCACTTTTTATATGCATCTTTCATAGTTTTATGATTTTCACAGCACATCTTTTTTTATGAAACGCGATTCCACAGATAAATATTTCTTCATATCCATCGTCAATCAGAGGTTCCGCATACTTTCGCTCTTTTGCCTGTCGGACTGCTCTGTCACACAAGGATGACAGTTCTTTTAGAGCTCTGGCGTACTTCAGCTCCAGAATTATTCCTTTTTTCCCATCTTCACTGCAGATCTGAATGTCACTTCGTCCATCGCCGGCCTCCCGGTTGGATGAAATGATCCAGTCACGTTTTCCTCCAAGCAGGCCCAGCAGAAAACCGTGATAAAATCTCCGGCGATCAGCCTTTCAATATCATTTTTCGTCGTTGTATCCGCCAGATCAATAAAATGGCGCACCAGCTGATTGGAACTGGTGTTGTCCCAGTATGGCCGCGGTGTGGCATACGGTTTTTCCAGCAGCTTGTCACAATGACTGATGACATCCCAGGGGCAGTATTATACATTCGCATCTCCGAAATGGTAGCCGTCATACCAGCTCTTCATGTCATCATAAGCATAAGTGAGATTGTAATCCTCCAGGATTCACTTTCTCACTGTCAGCCAGATAAGACAACCGGACGCACTCATTTGCAATAACAGCAGCCAGAATATTTCCTGCTTCCTCGTAATTTTCCCCTTCCACGCCTTTAAGGGTAAGGAAAAGTACAGGATATTTTCCCTGATATGCTTCACACAGTTCTTTCTCTCTGCTGATCTTCAGCCCGAAAAACAGTTCGGGATCCGCCCCGATTTCAAAAAATTCTTTCAGGGTACTCATGCTCAGTGTCTTTCCAAATCTTCTTGGGCGCGCAAAAAGATTTACTTTTCCCCGATTTTCAAGCAATTCTTTTATGAACATTGTTTTATCAACATAATAAAATCCCTGTCTTCGGATGTCTGCAAAAAATTCAATGCCGATCGGTAATTTTTTATTCATTGTAATGGCGCGCCCCCTTTCCTGAAATATCAGCAGGCATTTCAGAAATTTTCTTTTCTTAGTATAACATGTGCTCTCGGAATCTTAAAGCCTTATTTTATGCAGCTTTCAGGAATACCTTGGGAAAACATTTGTATAAAATTCTGTGAATCCTGTTTACTAATCCCGGAGATATTTGGTATACTGATACCGTGTTTATAAAATCATCATTTTCAGGAGGAGGAAAAAATGAAAACAAAAGAAAACGCAGGAATCCTTGAGAAATGGTTTCACCTGAGTGAGAGCCACACGGATGTCAAAACCGAGGTCATGGCCGGTATCACCACATTTATGACTATGGCGTATATACTGGCCGTCAATCCCAGCATTCTCTCCGATGCGGGCATGGACAGCGGGGCCGTTTTTACGGCGACTGCTCTTGCGGCCTGTGTGTCCACGCTTCTGATGGCGCTGTTCGCAAATTATCCTTTCGTGCTTGCTCCCGGTATGGGACTGAACGCGTACTTTGTGTATACGGTCGTCATGCAGATGGGATATACCTGGCAGATGGCTCTCGCGGCTGTGTTCATGGAGGGAGTGATTTTCATCATTCTTTCTCTGACTAATGTCAGGGAGGCTATTTTCAATTCGATCCCGATGAACCTGAAGCATGCGGTGTCCGTGGGTATCGGATTCTTCATTGCCTTTATCGGTCTGCAGAACGCGCATGTTGTGGTGGACAGCTCCACGCTGGTCTCCCTCTATTCCTTTAAGACGTCGATCGAGTCAGGGGTATTTACAACAGAAGGGATCACGGTGGTGCTCGCTCTGGTGGGCATTCTGATCACCGGCGTTCTGACCGTTAAAAATGTGAAGGGAAGCATTCTCTGGGGAATCCTGATTACGTGGTTTCTTGGCATGGTCTGCCAGCTTGTCGGCCTGTACAGCCCGGATGCGGCAGCCGGATTTTACAGCATGTTTCCTGATTTTTCCAGCGGCTTCGGAATCCGCGATATGACGCCTACGCTGATGAAGCTTGATTTTTCGAAGGTTTTGTCTCTTGATTTTGTCGCGGTTCTGTTCGCTTTCCTGTTTGTGGATATGTTTGATACGCTCGGGACTCTGATCGGAGTAGCTTCCAAGGCGGATATGCTGGATGAGGAGGGCAAACTTCCGAGAATCCGCGGCGCGCTTTTGTCCGATGCGGTCGGAACCTGCCTCGGAGCCGTTTTCGGGACTTCCACCACGACAACCTTCGTGGAAAGCGCTTCCGGTGTGGCTGAGGGAGGAAGAACCGGTCTTACCGCTGTTGTCGCGGCGATCCTGTTCGGTCTGTCGTTATTCCTCTCTCCGATCTTCCTCGCCATACCGTCCTTTGCAACCGCTCCGGCTCTTGTAGTCGTCGGCTTTCTGATGATGACGTCGATCACGAAGATCAGCTTTTCTGACTACACAGAGGCAATCCCCTGCTATATCTGCATCATCGCGATGCCGTTTATGTACAGCATTTCCGAAGGAATTTCCATGGGGATCATCTCTTATGTCGTCATTAATCTTCTGACCGGCAAATACAAAGAGAAAAAGATCAGCGTACTGATGTATGTGCTCGCGGTTCTGTTTGTTCTGAAGTATATTATTATCTGATTCAAAGAATACAGGATCGGGCAGGAGGCGTTTGCCTCCTGCCCGATCCCGCGTTCCGTGCCTGCGTTTCACAGGAGATTCTTGTATTTTTTCTTTTTCATTTCTTTTGTCAGATTATCATAGTCTTTCTGATAGATATCCATCCGGTATCCAAGCTTTGAATTCACGCACCACCCGTCGTCGGAAATGGTCCATCCGAGTTTCTTGAGATTTTTCGTAAATTCTTTGTTCTGGGCCGCAAACTTTTTTTCGATTGATTTGTACGCTTTTACAAAGTTCTTGTTGTTTTTGATTTTTTTGTAGATGGAGGAATAATGACGTTTTGCGTAGTACAGATAGTGCAGAATGTAATATTTAAATTCTGCGTAGGCAAGCCGTCCGTTTGCGCATCCGTTAATATAAGTCATCCACTGCCAGGAAGTGGCCTTGTTCTTTTTCAGATAGTCATAGAGCGACAGCGTCATATGCATGCCCCAGCAATAGGCGGTGAATTCGTTCAGAAGTCCGTAAACGCCCTGTACGTTTGACGACAGATTCGCGATGGGTTTCCCGACGTAGGTTTCCCATCGGAACGTGCGGAGCTTTTTGGGAATGTCAGACGCCATTTTTTTGCTTGGATATACGCTGGTATATGGCACCTTGATGGATTTTTTATTGCCCAGATAAATCACTATGGAATTATAAGAGGCATTCAAAAAGCTGTATGCGTGACATTCCTCGTGGACGGCGGTATCCATTCCGGACCAGAGGGAATCGCCGGCATTCCACCATTCCAGTATATTGCGTTTTTTCTTTACGGAATTCTGCAGTATGCAGGCGGCGTCCTTGTCGCAGGCATTTGCCAGCGCGAGGACATTTTTCTTGGTGACAGATGCGTTTAGTTTGGGTGCGGCTGCGGATACGGTCATAACCTGGCCAAAAATAAGAAGCAGGGCCAGCCACAGACGCACGGTGCGGGTGATACGTTTTTTCATGATATGTTTATTCCCCCTTTCTTTGTCAGCCGTGATGCGGTTCCGTCCACAGGATACAAATGCTGCAGTGCAGTTTTAGAGATTCGCCAGCTTTTGAGTTGGACGGAATCCGTGATCTTCGAGTGCCCTGATGATCCGCGATTTATGGTCGGTCCCGAAAGCCTCCATTGTGATCGTCAGTTCCACAGCCGCGTTTCGGTTCGTACTGACGAACTGATTGTGATCGAGTTTGATGATATTGCCCTGCTCCTGCGCGATGACGGTCGCGACGCGCACAAGCTCGCCGGGGCGGTCGGGGAGAAGGACGGAAACCGTAAAGACACGGTCTCTTTGTATCAGTCCATGCTGGACGACGGAGGCCATCGTGATAACGTCCATGTTGCCGCCGCTTAAGACGGCGACGATCTTTTTGTTTTTCACATCCAGGTGTTTCAGAGCCGCCACAGTCAGCAGACCGGAGTTTTCGACGATCATCTTATGGTTTTCTACCATGTCAAGGAAAGCGACGATCAGTTCGTCATCGCTGACGGTGATAATATCGTCGAGGTTCTGCTGGATGTATGGAAAGATTTCCGTGCCGGGGGTCTTTACCGCTGTGCCGTCCGCGATCGTATTTACGCCCGGAAGTGTCACAACCTTACCCTCGGCGAGCGAGGCCTTCATGCAGGCCGCTCCCTCCGGTTCGACGCCGATGACCTTGATCTTGGGATTCAGCAGCTTGGTCAGTGTGGAAATGCCGGTTGCGAGACCGCCGCCGCCGATCGGCACAAGAATATAATCGACGAGAGGCAGATCCTTTACGATCTCCATCGCGATGGTTCCCTGACCGGTGGCGACAGCCGGATCGTCAAACGGGTGGATAAAGGTGTAGCCGTTTTCTTCGGCAAGCTGATGTGCGTGTTCCTCGGCCTCGTCATATACATCGCCGTACAGAACAACTTCCGCGCCGTAGCTTTTTGTGCGGTTGACCTTCATCAGAGGAGTTGTGGCGGGCATGACGATAACTGCCTTGCAGCCGTAAGCCTTGGCCGCGTAGGCGACACCCTGGGCGTGATTGCCCGCTGAGGCCGTAATCAGTCCTTTGTCCCGCTCTTCCTGGGACAGCGTACTGATCTTATAATAGGCGCCGCGGATTTTATAGGCGCCGGTCACCTGCATATTCTCCGGTTTCAGGTAAACGCGGTTGCCTGTCTGGGAACTGAAATGTTCGCTGTATACCAGTTTTGTTTCCTGGATCACCTGCTTCACGCATTCGGAAGCTTCCTCAAATTTATCCAATGTCAGCATATTCTCTGTCCTGTCCTTTCTCTCCTCAGTTTTTCACATTGAACAGCGCGTTCACGAATTCACGCGCATTAAATTTCTGCAGGTCATCGATTGTCTCTCCAACGCCAATATATTTTACCGGAATTCCAAGTCCGGAATGGATTGCGACGGCGATGCCGCCTTTTGCCGTGCCGTCCAGCTTTGTCAGAATGATTCCCGTGATATCGGTAACCTCCCTGAACTGCCGCGCCTGCGCAAGCGCGTTCTGACCAGTCGTTCCGTCAAGCACGACGAGTGTCTCGCGGTAAGCCTCGCTGTATTCGCGCTCAAGGATCCGGTTGATTTTGCCAAGCTCATTCATGAGATTTTTCTTGTTGTGCAGCCTGCCCGCTGTGTCGATCAGCAGAACGTCCGCATTGCGTGCTTTTGCGGCGCAGACGGCGTCATAGACGACGGAGGCCGGATCCGATCCCTCCTGCCCGCGGATCATTTCCACATCGGCGCGCCGCGCCCATTCGCTAAGCTGCTCTCCCGCCGCGGCGCGGAAGGTGTCCGCGGCCGCGAGCACGACCTTCTTCCCCTGATCCTTCAGTTTGCCGGCCAGCTTTCCGACGCTTGTCGTTTTTCCTACGCCGTTGACGCCGATCACGAGGACGACCGATTTGCGGTTTTCGAACTCATAGGCAGTCTCTCCGACATCCATTTCGCTGATGATGCTCTCGATCAGAAGCTGTTTGCACTGGGACGGTTCGCGGATGTCCTGTTCCTTTACTTTCTTCTTCAGCTCTTCAATGATCGATGTGGTCGCGTTGATTCCAAGATCTCCCATGACAAGTATTTCCTCGATCTCGTCATAAAAATCATCATCGATACTGGAAAATCCGCTGAAGATCGCGTCAATGCCGGACACAATGTTATCCCTTGTTTTGGCCAGTCCCGCGACAAGACGCTTGAAAAACCCTTTTTTCTCTTCCATAGCTCATATCCTCCTGCCTTCCGGCTGTTTGAAGCTGTTCTATTCGAGCTCCTGCTCGACCAGATTTACGGATACCAGGGCGGATACGCCTTTTTCCTGCATTGTAATGCCGTACAGGCGGTCGGCGGCGGCCATGGCCCCTCTTCTATGTGTAATGATAATAAATTGTGTATGTTTTGTCAACTTGTGAAGATACCGCGCGTAGCGCTCCACATTATTCTCATCCAGAGCGGCCTCGATTTCGTCAAGAAGGCAGAAAGGCGACGGTTTCAGGTTCTGGATGGCAAACAGCAGGGAAATGGCTGTGAGCGCTTTTTCTCCGCCGGAAAGCTGCATCATATTCTGAAGCTTTTTTCCGGGAGGCTGCGCGACAATGCGTATGCCTGCCTCGAGGATATCCTCATCTTCGATCAGCTCGAGCGTCCCCTTTCCTCCGCCGAAAAGGTTTTTGAAGACGCGGTCAAATTCTCTGCGGATCAGAGAAAACTGCTCCTCAAACTGTCTGCGCATCCCGGTATCCAGATCCCCGATAATGCGGGTCAGATCTTCCTCCGCCTGCACGAGATCATTCTGCTGCGTCAAAAGAAATTCGTGACGCTTTGAAAGCTCCCGGTAATCCTCGATCGCGTTGACGTTTACGTTCCCCAGGGCCTTGATTTCCGCTTTCAGCGCGGAGATCTTTTTTCTCAGTTCCTGCGGCGGCAGCGCAGAGACGCCGCCATCCTGCAGACTCTCGGCGGCGGAACCGGTCAGCTGATATTCTTCCCACATATAATTGATCAGCAGCTCTTTCTGCTCTTCAATCTTTTCTTTCTGTGCGTTCAGCCGGAAACACTCCCGGTCGAGCAGGTTCATCTGCCCGGACAATTCTTCGCGGTGATCGAAAAATTGTTTATGAGACAAAGTAAGCTGTTCGCGTCGGTCGGATGCAAGACGGATCTCCTGCACTTTTCCCTCGGATTCCTCCTCCAGCGAGGTAATGGATCGCTTTAATTCTTCAATATCCAGGAGCCTGCCTGCAGCCTCGCTCTCTGCACTGAGGATGCCGTCCTCTGTCTCGGACAGTTCTTCTTTCAGATGAGCTGTCTCAGAGGCAAGACGCGAAAGAGTCTGACGGATGAAGGTTTCCTCCTGCTGAAGTCCGGCCAGCTTCAGATGAAGCTCTTCGGATACGGAAGCCGCTTCCTGCTCCGCGGTTCGTTTTTCCTCAAGCTGCGCCTGATAGTTCAGAATTCTCTGAGAAATCTCGTTTTCAGACTCTTCTGACCTCTGCAGTTCGCTCTGTTCATTTTTCTGACCCTGCCGGATTTCCTGGATTCTGGCTTCCGTTTCTTTGGCCTCCTGGCGGAGACGCTCGTATCCGGATGCGATTTGCGCTTTCTTTTCCCTCAGCTCCTGGAGACGGATATTTGTGGTGTTCTGCAGCAGATATTTTTCCTGCAGCTGTTCCTTGTAAGAGACGATCTCGTCGCGGAGCTGATTTCGCCTCGCGCGGCATTCATCGATCTTTTTCTGGAGATTCAAAAGGGACTGTTCTCTCTGTCTGGTCTGCTTTTTCATCTCGTCGATTTCGCGGCGTCTTCCGAGAAGGTTGCTGCTGTTTTTGAAAGCGCCGCCTGTCATGGCGCCCCCGGGATTCAAAAGCTCTCCTTCCAGTGTGACGATGCGCAGAGTATGATGGTATTTTTTTGCGGCGGCGATCGCGTGGTCGATCGTATCCATAACAAGGGTTCTGCCAAGCAGGTGTTTTGCGAGAGCAGAAAACTCCGCGTCCGTTTCCACCAGACTGCTTGCGGGGCCAAGTACGCCGGGTTCCCCAAGCACCTGAGGCTCAATGGAATTTCTTCCGGGAGTGATCCCTGTCAGGGGGAGGAAGGTTGCTCTTCCGTATTTGTGCAGCTTCAGGAAAGCGATCATCTCTTTTGCGGTCTCTTCCGTGTCCGTGACGATATTCTGAATGCTGCCGCCGAGCGCTGTTTCGATGGCAGTCTCATATTTTTTGCCGGTTCGGATCAGGTCGGCAACCACGCCGAGAATCCCGGCATTGCTGCTTTTCTGTTCCATGACATGACGGATGCTGTTCCCGTAACCGTCATACCGTTCCGCAATATTGATCAGTGATTCAAGCCGTGAGGATTCACGGTGGTATGCTACCTGCTCCTGATCAAACTGCTGGCTGTACTCTGCCAGTTCTCTCTGAACATCCGCGAGAACCGTACCGGCTTTTTCACTTTCTTCTGTAAGCCTGGCGACAGATTCACACAGTTCCTTTTCCTCGGCTTCAATCTGATTTGTCTGCTCCAGAAGCAGGGCTTCTTCGCTTTTGGACTGAAGAATCTGCTGGGAGAGCTGGGACTTCTGGATATCCGTCTGCTCAAGCATCGTATGATAGCGCTGAAATTTTGCCTTGAGAGATGCGCGGGCATTCAGAATCCGGATGATTTCGTTTTTTCCTGCTTCGATCAGTTCAGACAGACTGCTGATATCTTCACGGATGCGCTGAAGGCCGGCTGATGACGCGGCTTCCTCTGCGGAAAGCTGTTTCAGTTTTTCGGCAAGGGAGACAAGAGAATTTTCGGATTCCTGCTGATGGGATTCACGTTCCATGATGTCCCACCGGATTGTTTCCATCCGCGTCCGAAGAAGTTCATTGTTTGCTTTTGCCGTGTTGATCTGCTCGTTCGCGAGCTCGATCTGTCCCTGAAGCCGCTGCTTTTCCATGAGGATCTCAGCGGAACGCTCCCGGTGTTCCTGGAGCTTCTGGTCAAGCTGTTCCAGTTCCAGCTCCAGCTTATCATAGTCCGTCTTTGCCTTTTCCCATGATTCGCGGATTTTTGCAAGCTGGTCGCTGGCTGTCTGGTATTTGTCCTCCAGCTTTTGCAGCTCTTCCTTCAGACGTACGTTTTCCAGAAGAAACAAACGGACATCGCATTTTTTCAGTTCTTCCCGTTTGTCGAGATAGAGCCGCGCCGTTTTGGCCTGAGATTCCATCGGCCCAAGCTGCCGTGTAAGTTCGGAAAGGATATCATTAACCCGGACAAGATTCTGCTTTTCTGTTTCAAGCTTTTTCAGAGCGGCGTTTTTGCGGCGCTTGAACTTGACGATCCCGGCGGCCTCATCGAACAGCTCGCGGCGCTCCTCCGGGCGGTCGCTCAGGATTTTTTCAATCTGGCCCTGTCCGATGATCGAGTAGCCTTCTTTGCCGATCCCGGTGTCGTAAAACAGCTCGTTGATATCCTTCAGGCGCACCGGCGTCCCGTTAAGAAGATATTCGCTTTCCCCGGAGCGGTATACACGCCGGGTTACGGTAACCTCATCGTATGAAACAGGGAGCTGATGATCTGAGTTGTCCAGCGTGATCGAGACAGAAGCGTATCCGAGCGGGCGTCTCATTTCCGTGCCGGAAAAGATGACGTCCTGCATATTTGAGCCGCGCAGCTGCCGGGCGCTCTGCTCTCCGAGAACCCAGCGTACGGCGTCCGCCACATTACTTTTTCCGCTGCCGTTCGGGCCTACAATCGCGGTGATCCCGTTGTGAAACTGGAAGCGTATTTTATTCGCAAAGGATTTGAAACCCTGCACTTCGATACTTTTCAGATACATATTCGTCGGTTCTCTCCTTAAAGTTCCCTGCGGGTCAGAAGAATATGCCGCGCATTTCGCAAAGCTCTGCCTCACAGTGGCTGAGGTTTCTTATGGGACAAAGAAAGGATGGCATGATAAGCAGCCTCCTGCTCCGCCGCTTTTTTGGTACTCCCGATCCCTGTGCCTGCACAGATATCGCCTATCATTACCTTGACGCCAAATCTCTTTGCGTGATCCGGTCCGTCCTCTCCCGTAATAATATAGCGGACTTCTGAGCTTTTGTAGTCCCTCTGCACAATCTCCTGTAAAATAGTCTTGCTATCATAAAAGAGCTGTTTGTTCTCGATATCGGACAGAACAAATTTTTCAACAAACTCTTTTGCATTAGCAAAACCACCGTCAAGATAGATTGCCCCGATCAGCGCTTCCATCGCGTCCGAAATGATGGAATTGCGCATCCTTCCGCCGGTGAGCTCTTCCCCTTTTCCGAGAAGCAGATAAGAACCAAGCGAGATCTCTCTGGCGCATAGAGCGAGCGTCGGCTCGCAGACAATGCTCGCCCGCAGGCGGGTGAGTTTTCCCTCGGGCATTTCAGGATGCTGATGATACAGGAAATCGCTGCTGATGACCTCGAGCACGGCATCTCCGAGAAATTCCAGGCGCTCATTGTCCTTATGAGCGTTCGGGCGGTGCTCATTTGCATATGAGCTGTGGCACATGGCCTGGCGAAGCATGCCGATATTCCGGAAAGTGTAGCCGATCCGGTTTTCGAGTTCCCTGAGCTTGTGATCCGTCATAAAACACCTCCATGAATCAGGCAGGAGCACTTTTCTCCCGCCCGCCGCACGGTCCCGCGCACTGCGGCAGCAGCTGATTTTTTGCACGGACCTGCGCACTTAAAAGGGGCTTTACAGCCCCTTATCCCATCGTGTTCTTAATGGCCTCAGCCGCATCGCCGACAGAAACGATCTTTTCTATTTTGTCGTTTGGAATTTCAATATCAAATTCCTCTTCAATGCCCATGATAATCTGAAACACATCCAGCGAATCCGCGCCGAGATCGTCAACAAAGGTGGTTTCCGGGGTAACCTCGTCCGGGTCAACATTCATTACTTCGGCAATAATACTCTGTAGTTTTTCAAATTCCATACTGATTACCTTCCTTTACTGATAATTTCTGTTCTTTTTGCCAACTCATTTCTGTTCATTTTCTGTTTTTGGCTGCGATGACGCAATATGAGCCAGGATATGCTCATTGATCGCCTGCTTTTTGAACTGGACGCACTGGTAAATGGAATGTTCGACTTCGATTGCTTTTGAATTTCCATGTGTTTTTACGACCAGTCCTTTAAGTCCGAGCAGCGGCGCGCCGCCATGCTCGCTGGCATCGAATGCTTTGAGTGTTTCCTTAAGGGCAGGTTTTACGAGCAGCGCTCCGATTTTGCTTCGAAGGTTTGTCATCATGCCCGATTTCACCTTTGAAATCAAAGTCGCGCCGACACCCTCGTACAGCTTCAGAATAACATTTCCGACGAATGCCTCGCAGACGATCACATCACAGACGCCCGAGGGGATATCCCTGGCTTCCACACTTCCGATAAAATTCAGGTCGGCACATTCCTTCAGCAGGGGGAATGTCTCTTTCACCAGAGCATTTCCCTTCTCCTCCTCCGCACCGATATTTACAATGCCGACCTTCGGATGGCTGACTCCAAGCACATGCTCCATGTAGATGGAACCCATTTTGGCGAACTGCACGAGATGAGATGGTCTTGCATCAACATTCGCACCACAGTCGATCAGCAGGGAAACACCGTCTTTTGTGGGAATCAGCGGAGCGAGCGCGGGGCGTTCAATACCTTTGATGCGGCCCACGATTACCTGCCCGCCGACAAGGATCGCACCGGAACTGCCTGCCGAGACAAAGGCGTCCGCTTCGCCGCGGCGAACCATTGTGAGTCCGACCACTATGGAGGAATCTTTCTTTGTACGGATCGCCATGACCGGGGGTTCCGCTGTCTCGATGACCTCGGAAGCGTGCACGATCTGAATCCTGTCCGCCGGATACTGATACTTTTTCAGCTCCTGCTCTATTTTATCAGAAAGCCCTGTCAGTATAATATGAAGTTCACTGTGTGCGACGGCCGCGTTTACAGCACCTTTGACAATTTCTTCCGGAGCGTTGTCGCCGCCCATGGCATCGACAACAACACGCACTGTTTCTACCATAATCTGTCCCTCCTGTGTCGTTATTCCTACTATACTAGACATCTCCCCAAAAAGCAATACAAAAAAAGAAAACAGAAAACAAAAATGCAGGCTCCCCGAAAACCAGAGAGCCTGCCGCAAACAGCCATTAATCTTCCATTGCGATGACTTCTTTTTTGTTATATGTCCCGCATGCCTTGCATACTCTGTGAGAAAGCACCAGTTCGCCGCACTTGCTGCACTTTACGAGATTCGGAACAGCCATTTTCCAGTTTGCTCTTCTCTTATCTCTTCTCGCCTTGGAGCTTTTGTTTTTTGGACAGATTGACATGGATTACACCTCCTTAAAATTGTTAAAGATATCAAGGATTTTTGCCATTCTGGGATCCGCCTGCGTATGCTCACAGCCGCACGGGCCGTCGTTTCGGTCATGTCCGCAGATACTGCAGAGTCCCCTGCAGTCCTTGCGGCACAGCACCCGTTCCGGCCAGACCAGCAGAGCCTCGTCGTGAATGAGCTGATCCACATCCAGGTAATATCCATCAATATACGTCGTTTCATCAGGGCCGATCTCAAAATCGAACCGGATATCAAGCCTGTACGAAACAGGCTTCAGGCATCGCGCGCACGGGATACTGACAACCGGTGCCGCGCAGCCGGACAGGTGAAGCTTTTGTCCGCCCATGTTCTCCACGGCGACCTCAATGACGGGATGTCCCTCAACAGGAAAATCACCGCTGCGATAGGACAGGACAGATCGTTCCATAACAGTTCTGTAGGACGATTTCCGATTCTCCGTCAGCAGAACATCTTTAATATCAAGCAAAGCACACTCCTCCTGACACACTCTTAGAATTATAAACGTACCAGACAGGTTTGTCAACTGAATTTTTCAAAATCCGCGAATCCCAAAGAAAAGAAATCGCTGCCCAAGGCGGCGTTCCTGCGGCAAACAGCCGCAGGGACAGGTGATCTTCTGCAAATAATCCTATTCCCTGCGGCGTTCATCCGGTAATGATGAATTGGGTGAGAAACTAACCGTTTATTTATACAAGGGCTACTGTCTCACGGCAGATTGCAAGCTCCTCGTTTGTCGGAATGACGGCAACCTTGACTTTGGAGTCCGGCGTGGAGATCACAAGATCCTCGCCGCGCTTGCCGTTTGCTTCCTTATCGAGAGTGATGCCGAGGTATCCAAGGTATGCGACAACCTTCGCGCGGACCGTCGGAGCGTTCTCGCCGATGCCGGCTGTGAAAGCGATCGCGTCCACGCCGTTCATGGCTGCCACATAGGAGCCGATGTATTTCGCAACGCGGTAGCAGAACACTTCCATCGCCGCCGCAGCGTACTTGTTGCCCTCGTTCATGCCGGTCTCAAGATCGCGGAAATCGCTGGAGAGGCCGTTGGAGATTCCGAAGACGCCGGATTTCTTGTTCAGAACGTTCATGACGCCTGCGATGTCAAGATTCTCTTTCTTTGCGATGTACTCCATGATCGCCGGATCCATGTCGCCGGAACGTGTTCCCATCACAAGGCCCTCAAGCGGGGTAAGACCCATGGAAGTATCCACGCACTTGCCGTTCACAACCGCCGAGATGGAAGCGCCGTTGCCGAGGTGGGCGACGATCAGCTTGCTGTTCTCAAGGTCGATGCCGAGAAACTCTGCCATATGTTTGGAAACGAAGCTGTGGCTGGTTCCGTGGAAGCCGTAGCGGCGCACTTTGTATTTCTCATAGTACTCATACGGAAGGCCGTACAGATAAGCCTTCTCCGGCATTGTCTGATGGAATGCGGTATCAAATACTGCCACCATCGGTACGTTCGGCATCAGCTCTGCGCATGCGTTGATACCGATCAGGTTCGCCGGGTTGTGAAGCGGAGCGAGGTCGTTGCACTCTTCGATCGCCGCGAGCACTTCCTTGTTGATGACAACAGAGCTTGCGAATTTCTCGCCGCCGTGGACGACTCTGTGGCCTACCGCGTTAACCTCTGAAAGATTGGAGATTGCGCCGGTCTTCCCGTTTACGAGCGCGTCGAGCACCATCTGGATTGCCTCTTTGTGGGTCGGCATCGGAGCTTCCGTAACTTCCTTGTCGCAGCCTGCCTTCTGATAGGTCAGTCTTCCGTCGATTCCAATTCTCTCGCAGAGACCTTTGGCGAGAACTGCCTCGGACTCGGAATTGATCAGCTGATATTTGAGGGATGAACTTCCACAGTTGATAACTAATACATTCATTTTCTTTTCCTCCGGATATTTGATTCATGGCAGCCGGAACATGCGCGCGGCGCATTTCCGGCTGTTTGCCGGTCCGC
>CANQEC010000020.1 GCA_947594335.1 uncultured Lachnospiraceae bacterium | reverse complement strand
GCGATCCGGCTTACAAAAGGCCGAAAGCCCACGCCCTGGACGATGCCGTAAACCCTCACGATCTGTGTTTTTCTGTTCTCTGTTTTCATATACGGGTTCTCCATCCACATTCCTGTCAAATCGTATATTTACACTGTTGTCCTCTCGATATCACAGCCAGCCGGACACTTTCCCCGGACGATCCGAGCGTACTTCTTCTTCCAGGTACCGTGATCCATTCCTGCTGCCGCCCGGCCAGACGGACTCAGAAAGCCGCTTCTTCCAGCTCTCCGCTGACCGCAAACTGCGGCACATGCAGCCACGCGCCCTCATAATCCGGCAGCGCTCTTTTCTGCATCCGGTCCCCGATGATCACATCGTACCGCTCTTCCTTTACCAGCCGGCCAAGATGCTCTTCCGTCGTCAGGCGCACATCCTGCGGCTTTTTGAACTCCTCGTCGAGAAGGAACCAGGTCCCTACGGTTATCTCTGCCTCTGAAGTCTTCCGGATTTCCTCGCGTATCGCGTTGGCCGCCGCCTGCTGGTGAAGAACCAGTATCCTTTTCCCGTCAACCGCGTGGAGTTTTTCCTTCAGCTCCTCAGAACAGAACGGATATGCCATCCTGTAGGGCGTGCCAAAGCGCTTTTCCAGATATCTGGCCGCCAGAAGGCCCGAAGGCGACACGACAAGATTCAGGACGGCCTCGCCGGCCTTTTGGAGCACCTCCAGGCCGTCCCGCATACCGTAGCAGTACACCGGACCGTACCCGCGCGCTTTCAGCTCATCCCGGATAACTGGATCCGCGTCAACGCGGCTCAGATTCAGAGGCGTCATGCCGATCACGCCGACGGCGCCTTTTTCGTACACTCCGTCCGGCCTGTCTTTTGCAAACTTCGTAAAAAGCGCCAGCCAGGTATCCGCTTCCCCCTCATCGTAGAGCCTTGTCCCGGTACACTCGACGGTCAGCACCGGCAAATGGCACCGTTTCTCGGTCATACGGCCAAGGGCCCTGAAATCCGTGGCAATCACCGCCGGCACCGGCGTCCCGATGAGCGCCGCAAAACCTGCGTCCAGCTTTTTTGCTGCGTCCTGAATCTTCTCCACCATCCGGTCATCTCTTCCGAGGATCGCATCCATATCCCGCAGACCTGCGCTGAAGATCGCGCTTTTCCTCAGAAACCACCGCGGCTCATCAAATCCGCAGATATTTCCGGTGCATCCTCCGGCGTCGCAGATGATCGTCAGACCGCCCATATCGTAGAGAACCGAAGCCGCGCCGGACTGATCCGGAGCAAAGGGCGACAAATATTTCAGCAAACCTTTCATACGCTGCCTCCTGTGATCTTTTCTCCGTCGCGGGCCGCAAGAAGCGATTCAAACAGATGTCCAAGTCCCGCATACCCAAAGGGCTGTTCTTCCTGATTCCACGGCACATTCGGGCATCCCGGATGATAAAAGGCCGCGTCCTGACCGATCGTGACATCCGCCGGATACTCACCGCAGTCATAATTCAGCATAGTCGGCGACAGATTGGAATAAATGCGCGTATCCGGACTCAGGTCCGCAATTTTACGCAGGTAAACAAACTGCTCCGGCGTGACCGTTCCGTAAATTTCCGGCACCTGATGTCCGTATCTAAGCAGCGCCAGAGATAATTCAAACGCGTTCCCGTTCAGCCATTCTCCCACAGCAAACCGGGTATTCGGGTATTTTCTTCCAAAGGCGTCAACCTTCTCCCTGGCCCTTTGATACCAGCTTTGGTCGTCGATATCCGTCCCCAGCGCGCCTCCCAGAAGCTCGTACTGCCGGTGGATCTTGTCAATCTGATACAGCCTTGTCAGCTCAATGGAAGGAATCCCAAGACGTTTGCGGATATCCTCCGCCGCCGGGCGGCATTCCGGATTCAGCACAAGGTTGAAATTTGCCTCGGCCATGGACAGATATTCCTCAAAATCCCTGCATCTGGAGATCTCGCGGATCTCTTTTACGCCAAGCCCTCTCAAAATCTCATAGAGCTCCATATCCTTCATAAAAGGAGAAAACTCTCCGAGAAGATTGACCGCCGTCCTTTTTCTCGGCCTTTTTTCCAGCAGCTCATATATGGTTTTTCGGACGTGTACCATCGGAGGCATCCGCCCTTCTCTCGTCAGAGCGTACATATAGCACGGCCGCACCGGCACGCCGGCCGCCTTTGACGCTTTCCGGCAGACGCGCTCCATATCCGTCCCCAAAAGCGCGTCCACACAGGTGATGCAGATCATCACCACCGTCGGCTTTTCCCTGAGGGACTCCACCACCTCCCGGACGGCCTGGCTGATCTTGTTCAGATGCCGTCCTGTCACGATGTCCGTGTCGTCCATCAGCAGATAGAAAAACCGCTCCCTGTATCCAAGCGCGTTGAGCGCGGCTGTGTTCCTGCCGCAGCAGCCCGGAGCCACCAGCAGCATCACCGAGCCAGGCACCGCAAGACCGGCGCGTTTTACGCCAAATCCCTGCGCTCCCGGCGAATTGAACGCCAGGGTGGCAGGCGAACTGTAGATCAGATGCCGGGAAGACTGAAATTCCCCGGGGATATGGTCTTTTCCAAGAGCCGCCAGCTCGCCGGCAGTCATACAGTCAACTGTTCTGTTCATTCTTTTCCTCCAGAAGTTTCTTCGCCAGCTCCAGGTATTTCCGGCTCACCGGGAGATTCCTGTCTCCCTCGATCACGGTCTTTCCCTCGTCCTCATACCGGATAATATCCGGACTTCTCGGAATATCCGCGATGATCTGCAGATGATTCTCCTCTGCAAAAGCGCTGACCTTCTCCCACTCGTTCTCCACATTCCGCCGGTTCAGAATAATCCCCCGGACGGAAGCGTAGCCTCTGTCCTCAAAATTCTGAACCGCCGTGTTGATATTCTTCGCCGCGTACAGCGCCATTTTCTCCCCGGAGGTCACGATCAGCACCTGACTGGCATAACCTTCCCGGATCGGCGCCGCAAAGCCGCCGCAGACCACGTCCCCCAGCACATCATAAAGCACCACGTCCGGCTTATATGTCTCAAAAAGCTCCAAGTCCTCAAGCAGACTGAACGTCGTGATAATCCCCCGGCCCGCACAGCCCAGCCCCGGCGTGGGACCCCCGGTCTCAATGCAGAGCACATCCCCGAATCCTTTTGCCGATATCTGCCCGATCTCCTCCGGTTCCTCGTCGTATTCCCTCAGATAATTCATTACTGGCTTCACCGGATGTCCCCCCAGCAGATTAATTGTAGAATCCGCCTTCGGGTCACAGCCGATCTGGATCACCTTTTTCCCGAGAACCGCGAAAGCCGCCGCCAGGTTGCTGGTCGTGGTGGATTTCCCGATACCGCCTTTTCCGTATAAAGCAAGCTTTAACATGATAAAACCTCCAGTTTTCGATTTATGAGATTCGGGTTTACCGGATCATAAATGCGCCCTGAAAAAGCTTCGTGAGGAAGCGAATAAAACCGCTGCCCGTCTCTGCACAGAACCCGGTACATCGGATCTCCGACGGCGATCTCCGTCTCCAAAAGATGCTCCATCAGGTCATCTTCCTCCGGCGTCCTAAGATCGCATTCCCGCAGCAGCTGATCCTCCGTATCCAGCGGACACAGCACGCGGGCCGATATCCCGCGATCCAGTTCGATGGCCGCGGCCAGAGAAGCGGAGAAAACGCTCTCCCCGATGATCGAAATTCTGACTTTATCCCTTTGGGGATGCACGTTTCTTTTATTTTGTGAATCATTTTTCTGTTCCTGAGCTTTTCCTGTCAGCTGGCAGTTTCTTCGCTCCTGTCCCGAATATTCTCCGTCATATCGGATATTCTTCTGTCCTTCGTCCGAATCGCTTCCGATATACGGAGCATCCGGCACCGGCGGAGTCTGATTTTTCCCGACAGCCTGGTAACTCACCAGATCCTGCCCCGAAGCCGCCGCTTCCTTCAGCATCCCTGCCAGCATCACCGGAAATCTCTCCCCAAAGGGTACGCCCGCCACATAGGGAATCCCGTATTGTTCCTTCAGATAACGCGCCGCCGCCAGCCCACCGTACGACACCACCAGATTCACATGGGCGTTTCCCGCTCCGGCGATATCCTCCAGAGTACATCCCATGGACAGACAGGCGTTCAGCTCCATATGGTTTTCCCGAATCCAGTCTTTTATGGAGTCCACGCTGCCGTTTAAGGAAAAATCGAGCGGAGTCGCGCCGAGAATATTTACCGACAGATTTTCCGTCCGGAGAGCCGGGCCGGTGCAGAACCGCCGGACTATGGCCTCAAGCGCCATGGACACTCCCTTTGTGTAATAATTCATGCCGTTGGCGGCAAAACCCATGCAGGGAATCCCGGTGGCCTGTTCCGTCACGGCGGCAATCGCAGAGAGGTCTGTCCCGATCATATAGGGGATCGGCGCTCCGACAACAGCTACAAATTTCGGCTTCATCTCCAGAGCTGTCTCCGTCAGGTCCCGGATCAGTTTCTCATCATCCCCCATGATCGCTTCCATCTCGGAGATCGCCGATATGTAAATCATGCTGTCCATATCATACCAGCGCGGTTCATCATGCGTGGTATAGGTCGAATTGCAGCCGGAAGCGTCGTGCATGACCACCATCCCGCCCAGCTCATAGAGCGCGGAGCAGATGCCGAACTCATCCGATGAATACGTTGAAATTAATCCCGCAGTCTGTCTCATATACAGCTCTCACATCCTAACCCTTTTTTCTGAATCACTGATTTTCGGTCTTTCTTATGCAAAAAGGCTTCCTGCATCAGACCGGCCAGCCGGACGACACCGTCATAACCGTACAGTCCGCCGCTCTCAACAAGATTGACAAAGTAGTCTGTTCCGGTAAAATAAGCGGCCTTCTGTCCCAGCGCCAGTATCTTTTCTTCCCGCTCTCTTTCCTGAAAACGCATCCAGGGACGAACGCAGGAGCTTATGCGTATCTCTGGATAATTTTCCCGGATCCACTCAAAATCCTCCCGCTCTTCCGGCAGAAAAGTGTCCGCGTAGATTTCCGTCACCCGGAATCCATAAGTCAGCAGAAGTCTCACGAGACTTAAAATACGGAAGGTCAGCGTATAATCCACCGCAACCGGCGTATCCCCGATCAGTTCCTTTGCCGCAAAAAGCGCTTCCCTTTTTTTCCTCCTTAAGGGTTCCTCATCCAGCTTCGGAAGATGCAGCATTTCGGACAGCTTTGCATAGGCCTTTGAAAGCTCTTCGTCGTCAAATGTAAACGGCATGTAGAGGTACGGCTGGCAAAGCCTCTTTTCGAGATCTTCCGCGGCCATCCTGGCCAGCGGCTCGTAATACAGATTCACGGAAGCCTCTGCCATCGCCAGATAATCCTCAAAGGTCTGACAGTCGTGAATACTCCGAAAGGTATAGCCGCCGCTTTCAAGCATCCAGACCAGCTCGCTGCTTCTGCAAATTGGCAGATTACTCCCGATCAGATTAATCTTTTGGGGATCTTTCGGTCTGTTCTCCAGCATACTGTACAGCTGCACCCGCATCTTCTGATCAGGCGTCAGGCCGCTCTTTCTGAGCGTCGGGATCATATAACAGTCGGTAAAGCGGATATCCGGAAATTTCTCCCGAAGTTCTGCAAACACCTGATTCTGATCGTAAGCCAGAAAAAAATGCTGACAGCTGATAAACAGAAGCACCGCCTTCGGCCGGTAAGGAAGCTTTTCAAGCACATCCGCAACGCCGCCGACCATAAGCTCCTCCATGGTCCCATCCAGCACATTTTCTTCCCGGATAATAATCGAGGAATAGCGGTCCATCGCGTTCATCTCCGCCGCTGTCAGAACCACGCCGCGCAGGCAGCCCAGCGCGCAGACAAATATCTGATGGGACTCGGGAATCAGCATTCCCGTGTGCACAATATTCCAGGTCCCCCTGGCCGGCGAGCTGTATTCCAGTCCCTCTTTAAAAGGCGCCGGAAAAGAGGCTTCGCAAATCTTCACCACAGCGCCCGGATGATCTGTCTCTCTTTGTATTCGTCTCAGCATTTTTCCATCTCCATATTCTGACTGATGCCAAAGCCAAAAGTCCTTCCGCTTCCTGACGTGCGGTGTCCTTTTGGCATCCTGTTCTCACCTTAAGCTTTGTCCGCCGTGCGCTGCCGAAAAACCACGGTGTCCGCCAGTTCCCCAAACGCCGCAGCCATCTCACTGTCCGGAAAAGCCTCCACGACCGTCTTTTTCATGGTCTCCGCCTCCGTCACCAGATCGCTCCTGTCAATCATCCCGATGATCGATGTGTGAAGATCCCCGCACAGCGTCCGCACCTTCGTTTCCTCATCCTTCACATTCCGCCGGTTCAGGATCAGGCCCCCAAGCTTTGCGTAGCCGCGTCCCTTAAAATTTTCAATGGCCATGGCGATATTCGCCGCGGCATAGATCGACATATTTTCCCCGGAGGTCACGATCAGCACCTCCTCGGCATAGCCTCTGCGCATGGGCATGGAAAAGCCCCCGCAGACCACATCTCCCAGAACATCGTAAAATACCACATCCGGACGGAAAATCTCATACGCGCCCCTGGTCTCAAGCTTTTCAAGAGCCGTGATAATCCCTCTTCCGGCACAGCCCAGTCCCGGAACCGGACCGCCGGCTTCCGCACAGATGACGCCGCCGTACCCCAGACAGGTGATCTCTTCCAAAGCAAACGCATCCTTTTTCTGCCGCACCGTCTCAAGCACCGTCGGCAGCGGTTCCCCATGTCTTAACGACAGTGTGGAATCCGCCTTTGGATCGCAGCCGATCTGCATTACCCGAAGTCCCCGCTTTGCCAGCGCCGCCGATAAATTGGAGACGATCGTGGACTTTCCGATGCCTCCTTTTCCATAAACCGCAATCTTCTTCATACACTCTTCCTCCTGCCTTCAGATGGAAACCGTGCCATCCCGCACCGTACAGATTCAGGATCCGCCGCAGGTTTCGCTTCTGCCCCTTCGGCACTTCCAGATCAGGTCTCTGTTCTGCCTCATCCGGCATCATATCTTTGAATAAATTGTCTTCGAGCTGACGCCCTTTACACGCCCGATCTTCCCGGCCAGCGCATTGATCACATCATTGGGAGCGTCAAGCACAATACTGATGATATTTACATCCCGATCCCTGTACGGAATCCCCATCCTCCCAATTACATACATGCCATAATCGTGCAGGATCTCATTGATCTCGCCGGTAGCGTCAATGTCCTCCACAATAATTCCGATAATCGCAATCCTTGTCTCCATTTTTCTCCTTCCTGTATCCGTGCGGCCCCTGCGTGCTGCGCCAGCAGCTAATTTCCTTGCGCAGACCTGTAATCGGGCAGGGGCGCTTTTTCCCCTGCACGCCGTACGGCCTGCACGCTGCGAAAGCAGCATTTTCCTTGCGCGCGCCTGTAATCGGGCAGGGGGCGCTTTTTCCCCCTGCACGCCGCGCGGCCTGCGTGCTGCGCCAGCAGCTAATTTCCTTACGCAGGCCTGCGCAAAAAAAGAAGCGCATCAAAAAGATGCGCTTTCCAGCTGTAAAATCAGATAGTACCCCCGACAAATACACGCATCTTCAATCTCAATACGAAATTTCAATCTCAGATACGTATTATCTTAACATAAAAATAAATTATATACAAGACACAAAAACATCTAATTTCACGATCTAATTTCCAAACAGATTTTCCGGATAGACTCCCTGTCTGATCAGCTCCGCAATCTCCTGCTTCACTATCGGAACATCATCCCGGAAGGTGACGCCAAACCAGCGGTCCTCCGAACCAAGAACGGTCAGCTCCACCCGGTTTTCCTTCAGCAGCCGGTCAATGATCGTAGGAAGAAGATACTCCGCGGCCGCCCCGTTTTCATCCAGTTTCTCCAGGAACCTGACAAATCCCTCCTCAAGTTCCCCGATAAAGTCCGGGGTAAATCCCCAGAAATTCATGGAGACAAGGCACTCAGGATCAAGCAGCCTGATTTCTCCGTCCTCCTCTTTCACTGCGGGACCGTCCTTTGTTGTTATAATGTTTTTCGTTTCCGTGACTGAAATCAGTTCCCCGTCCGCATCCACGCTGCAGATTCCTCTTGTCACACCGCCGTTTTCCGACAGCGTATTTTTCAGAACAACTCCGGCCATACAGAAGTGGAATTTTCCGTCCCGCGTATCCTTGGTACGTTTCAGATAGGCATATACCTTTCGGAACGCATCCTTCCCGTAATAATCATCCGCATTGATGACCGCAAAAGGTCCGTCTATCACATTGCGGCAGGCAAGGATCGCCTGCCCTGTACCCCACGGTTTTGTCCGCCCTGCAGGCTTTGCAAAGCCTTCCGGAAGATCCTCCAGTTCCTGGAACACATAGACAATCTCCGTTTTTCCGGAAACTCTGTCCCCGATTGCTGCTCTGAAGTCTTCCAGCATATTCCGGCGGATCACAAAAACCACTCTCTCAAATCCGGCCTCTATCGCGTCGTAAATGGAATAATGCATGATGATCTCCCCGGAAGGTCCGAATGAGGTAAGCTGTTTGATTCCCTGTCCAAAACGGCTGCCAATCCCGGCCGCCATGATCACAAGCGTCATTTTTCTCATGTCTGTTCTCCAGATAATTTCCATAATAATCGTGTTTTCGTATTTTCATCCTGAAACTGGCTCCGTATGCGCAGCTGTTTCGCATAAGCCGGACCCGATATCATTTCGGCAGCATTTCCCTTCCCGGCAAAATCTCCGCAAAATCCCGGCAAAGCTTAAAGGCTGCCTGCCAATTTTGCCAAACCCGTCAGTCAAGAATCTCCCTGTACAGCCTCAGGACATTCTCTTCGCAGATCAGGTCAGTCTCACGGCCGCTAAATCCTGCGCGATGCAGAGCCCAGAGAAGATGGTCCATGTCCGACGCGCCGGAAATATCCGACTCCGACTCAAACCCGTCAAAATCAGAGCCAAGACCGACACTTTCAATCCCCGCCTGTCCGGCGATATGGCGGGCATGGCGGGCGATAGCGGCGCATGTGGATTCTCCGCTGTCCTCCTTGTGCAGAAACAGGGGATAATAATTCAGCCCGATCACACAGCCTCTCTCCCCCATCGCGTGCAGCAGGTCATCCGGCAGATTTCTCTCATGGCGCCAGAGGGCGCGCGCGTTGGAATGGCTCGCCGCAAACGGCTTTCGGGTATTTGCAAGCACATCCCTGACCCCTTCATCCGACAGATGGGACACATCCGGGATCATGCCAAGACGCTCCATCTCCTCAAGAAATTCTATTCCCCGCTTTTTCAGCCCTTTCGACCCGCTTTTGGGCAGTCCCCGCGGCTGTTCGGACTCATACATGGCCGGAGACGCCAGCTCATTTTCATAATTCCAGCACAGCGTCATCATCCGTGCTCCCCTGCCATAGAGAGTCTGAAGCTTTCCGATATCTCCCCGGCACATGCCGCCTTCCTCCAGCGTCAGCACCGCGGAAATTTTTCCTTCGCTTTTATTTTTCTGAATCTCCTCCCAGGAAGAGGCAGCTCTGACAATATCCTCGTTTTTCTGCATTTCTTCATAAAACAGCGTCACCTGTTCCATCGCATCGGCAAACGGATCCTCTGTATGCGAAAGATCTATAAACACAGCAAAATTCTGCAGCACATAGGACTGCCGCTTCATTCTCTCAAGATCCAGACTGAGACCGTTTTTTCTCAGCCCTTCCGCACTTTTCTTTTTTCTGAGATTCTGCAGTTCGCTCAGAGTATCGCAGTGCATATCAGCGATCATAGGGCTCCTTCCTTTCCGGACGACTTGTTTTTCCTCCCGGGCTTTAACGGGACGCGGCGTCATCAGCGCGCAAAACCGCTGATTCCAAACGCGCCGGGACCGCTGTGCGTGGACACAACGCAGCCTGTCTCGATCCACAGGATTTCTGAAAATCCCATCTCCCTGGCGCGGCCTTCAACCGTCTGGCGGATCTCCTGACTCAGTCCGGGAGAATACACGAACGCAATCACCGCCCTGGAAAATTTCTGAGCGTCCGGATAATCTCCAAGCATCTTCGGCGCTGCCTTTGCCATGCTTCCGCGGTATTTCTTCGTCGCTTCAAGCTTCCCGTCGATCAGCTCGATCAGAGGATTCAAAGAAAGTATCCTCGCTCCGAGATAAGCGGCGTTGCTGACGCGTCCTCCGGCCTTGAGATACTCCAGATCTCCCGGAAGAAATCCCATGCGGCAGTGACTGCTCAGTATCTGCGCCTGCTTTTTTACCTCTTCCAGGGAACAATCCGGATTTTTCTCCAGATATCTGGCCAGAAAGATGACAACGAGAGCCTGTCCCGCCGACACATGCTTTGTGTCGATGCTTGTCACATAGTCACGTCCTCTGGCCGCGATCAGCGCGCTCTGATACGAACACGTCGTTGCGGCTGAATAAGCAAGATGAAGAATGTGCCTGTCAGGATACCTGGCATGAATCCTGTCAAAAATCTCCTCAAAATCAGCAGGAGTGCTCCCGCTGGTCTTTGGCAGCTTTCCGGTTCGTTTATGATAACCAAAAACTTCTGTCGTCGGAAAATCACCGTCATTTTTTGTCTCCGCGTCAAAGGTCACATGCATGGGAACCTTCCAGATTCCGTAACGTTTTGCAATATCATTGGGTATATCCGCACCTGTCTCGGCAAGTAATACGTACTTTCCCATCTTTTACCTCCGTCCTTTTAAATACCAAATGGGCGTCAAATTTATTCTTTTATCGTAATTTTTTCGATCACCGGCTGATCTTTGGCGGCCACCGTGCCGTTTCCGTCCTGCACGGGAACATCCTTGCAGATCTGATCTACGATATCCATACCGTCCGTGACATAGCCGAATCCGGCATAACTCCCGTCGAGATGCGGGCTGTCCGTCTGCACGATAAAGAACTGGCTGCTCGCGCTGTCAGGATCATTTGATCTCGCCATTGAGATAACGCCTCTCTTATGTGAGATCGGATTGTCCACGCCGTTGTCTGAAAACTCTCCTTTAATGGTCTGTTCGGAACCGCCCGTACCGTTTCCGAGCGGATCCCCTCCCTGGATCATAAAACCATCAATGATCCGGTGGAATGTGAGACCGTCATAAAAACCTTCTTTTACAAGATTCACAAAATTCTCAACCGTCAGAGGCGCGGCCTTCTCGTCAAGCTGTACTGTGATATCGCCGTAATCCTTTACGGAAATCACGGCAACCGGTCCGGATGCCGAAGAAGCATCGCCGCCGGCGTCTTTCGACGCGGAGGAGTCAGAATTTCCGCCTTTTCCCTTCTGCATGAGGAAAACCGCCGCAACGGCGATAACCGCAATCACACAGATGCCTGCCAGGATCAGCGCCACATTCGGCTTTTTCTTTTCCGGCGCGCCGGAGGCCTTGCTTACGCTTTTCTGCGCGGGGGCCTTCGCGGCTGTGCTTTTCTTCTTTTTCTTTGAAAGTTTGCTGCTCATCAGAATTCTTCCTTTCCTTTTCTTTTTTCCTGCGTCCGGTCAAAATGCCGCAGACGCCTTAAATATCTGTAAAATCCGGCGTCCCCATCAAGTCATACGGGGTCACCTGATAAACATAGTAATTCAGCCAGTTCGTATATAAATTATTGGCGTGCGACCGCCACATCAGGTTCGGCTTGATCGAGGGATCGTCATTTATGTAGTAATTCTTCGGTATCTCGATCGGAAGGCCTTTGGAGAGATCCCGCTTATATTCCGCGTCGAGCGTTACACGGTCGTATTCCGGATGACCCATGATAAAGATCTTCCTGCCCCCGTCCGCCATCGCGAGGAACAGCCCCGCTTCATCCGACTCGGCGAGGATCGTCAGCTCCTTACATTTTCGGATATCCTCAATCGGAACCTCCGTATGCCGGGAATGAGGCGCGAGAAATACATCGTCAAAGCCGCGCACCAGCGGGATCTTGCGGTTTAATACGCGATGCCAGAACAATCCGAACATCTTTTTGTCAAGCAGCCTTTTCTGCAGTCCGTAGTGATAATACAGGCCGGCCTGCGCCGCCCAGCACAGGTAAATCGTCGAGGTAACATTCGATTTTGTCCACTTCATGATCTCCGTGAGCTCTTTCCAGTAATCCACTTCCTCAAATTCCAGCATCTCCACCGGCGCTCCCGTGATAATCATTCCGTCAAAGCGCCTGCCGCTGATCTCATCGAATCCCACATAAAACTGATTCAGATGGCTCGCGGATGTGTTCTTGGCCTCATGGCTGCTCACACGCACAAAGGTTATATCTACCTGAAGCGGCGTATTTGACAGAGAGCGCAGAAGCTGAAGCTCCGTTTCTTCCTTAAGCGGCATGAGATTTAAAATGGCGATCTGGATCGGGCGGATGTCCTGATGCACCGCCCTGTGCTCGTCCATTACAAAAATATTCTCTCTTTCCAGAATTTCCCGTGCCGGAAGCTCTGTCTGTACCCTGATTGGCATAATATTCCTCCTCTACAGCTTTAAGAACGCCTCCTCCGACAAAATCGGAATATTCAGTTCCTTCGCCTTTTTATTTTTTGACGACGATGATGTTGTATCGTTGTTGATCAGATAATCTGTCTTTTTCGTGACGCTCCCCGTCACTTTTCCTCCGCGGCTCTCAATATAGGCTTTCAGTTCGTTCCGATTCGAAAAATGGCGGACCGTTCCTGTGATCACAAAAGTCTTTCCCGCAAGCGTCAGCTCCGCTTCATCCTCCGGGCGCGGCCGCTCAATTTCAAGCTGCTCAAGCAGCCGGTCAAGTCCGATATTGTTCTCCTCATCGCGGAAATAATCGACAACCGCTCCCGCGAGAACCTCCCCGATCCCGTCAATCTCGGCAAGCTCCTCCATGGTCGCGGCGCGTACTCTGTCCAGATCATAATCAAAATGCCGGCAGAGCATTTTCGCGTTCGCCGCGCCGATTCCCGGAATCCCAAGGCCAAACAGCAGACGCGGAAGCGTCGTATGCCTCGCGTTTTCGATCCCTGCCATGAGATTGTCAAACGACTTTTCTCCGAACCCTTCCATCTTTACGATTTCGTCACGATATTTTTCCAGCGTAAAAATATTCGCAAAGGAACAGATAAAGCCTTTTTCGATGAATTTTTCCAGCGTTGCCTCCGAGAGGCCGTCGATATTCATGGCATCGCGGCTGACAAACAGCGTATACGCCTTGATTTTTTTCGCGACACAGTTTTCATTGGTGCAGTACAGTGTCTCCACGCCGCGGATGTTCTGTATCCTTGTCCTGCTTCCGCATGCCGGACAGACTTTCGGAATCTCAATCCTTCCGCTGCGCGTCAGGTTATCCGCGATCTGCGGGATAATCATGTTTGCCTTGTAAACCGTGATCGTATCCCCGATCCCAAGCTCCAGCGATTTCATGATACTGAGGTTGTGGACGCTCGCGCGGCTGACCGTCGATCCTTCTATCTCCACCGGTTCAAAAATCGCCACCGGATTGATCAGACCGGTCCTAGACGGACTCCACTCGATCTCAAGCAGCTTTGTCTCACTGATCTCATCCTTCCACTTAAAAGCGATGGAATCACGCGGAAACTTCGCCGTCCGGCCAAGAGACTGTCCGTAGGCAATGTCATCATAAGTCAGGACGAGGCCATCCGAGGGAACGTCATAATACTGAATTTTATCGGCAAAAAACTGCACCGTCTCCTCCATGGACGCGGCATCCGCCACATGATGCTCCACAACGTCAAATCCCTGTGTTTTCAGCCACTCCAGCTGATTTTTTCTGGAATTTCCAAAATCCACACCTTCTGCGCGCACAAGGGCAAACGCGTAAAACCGCACGCCTCTGCGCGCCGTAATCTCATTGTTGAGCTGTCTGACCGAACCGCTGCAGAGATTCCGCGGATTCTTATACTTCGCGTCAACATCCTCGATCTCCTCGTTGATCCTTGCAAAATCCGTATAAGTCAGCACCGCCTCGCCGCGCAGGATCAGCTCTCCCTGGTAGGAAATCCTGAGCGGAATATTTCTGAAAACGCGCGCATTGTTCGTGATTACTTCCCCTGTTTCTCCGTTTCCGCGGGTCACAGCCTTCTGGAGACTGCCGTCCTGGTAAGTGAGGACGACTGTCAGCCCGTCCAGTTTCCATGAGACAATCGTCTGATGATCTCCCGCAAAATTTTTCAGGCCTTCTATATCCTTTGTTTTATCGAGCGACAGCATCGGCGACTCATGACGCTCTTTGGGAAGTTCGTCGAGCGCCTCATACCCGACCTTTGCAGTCGGACTACCGGTAAGGACAATCCCGCTCTCCCGCTCAAGCTGCTCAAGCTCGTCATACAGCCTGTCGTACTCATAATTGCTCATCAGCTCTCTGTCTTCCTGATAGTAGGCCTTCGACGCCTCCGTCAGAATGCCGGCAAGCTCCCTCATTCTCTCAATCTTCTGGTTTTCCAAGTTCCAGACCCCTCCCCTTTCTTTCTCGGGCATCAACTGATCTCTTTTTCCGGATGTGCTCCATTTTTGTTCTCTGTCCGTCTGCCGCGGACCCTCTCCATGCAGGGTGATTGCTTGATCCACGAAGCAGGCGGTTCATCTGCGCCGCTTCCTCACCGGTAATCCTGCGGTACTCGCCCGGTTTCAAACCGCCGAGCTCTATGTTCATCACCCTCAGACGCACAAGCCGCACCACACGGCAGCCAGCCTTCTGGCACATACGGCGGATCTGCCTGTTAAGTCCCTGTGTCAGGATTATCTTAAACTGCCTGTCCCCCGTTTTTTCAACCCTGCATGGCTTTGTCACTGTATCAAGCTCTTCCAGATATACTCCCTTTGCCAGCAGATCCAGCATATCCTCCGTAACTTTTCTGTCGACCGTCACCAGATACTCTTTTTCATGAGCGTTTCCCGCCTTCAGGATCTTATTCAAAATATCCCCCTGATTCGTCAGCAGAAGAAGCCCTTCCGAATCCTTGTCCAGACGGCCGATGGAAAACACTCTCCTCGGATAATTCAGCAGCTCATTCACCGTCACGTCGCCCCATCTCGTATCCGTGGTACACACGACCCCGCGGGGCTTATGAAAAGCAAGCAGGATTTTTTCTTCCTCTTTTTCAAGGATCTTTCCGTTCACAGTCACCTGCTGTCCCGGAAGCACCCGGACTCCCATCTGCGGCGGCTGTCCGTCAATCCTGACGGCTCCCTGTTCGATCAGCCTGTCCGCCTCTCTCCTGGAGCAGTAACCGGACTCACTGATATACTTGTTCAGCCGCACGCCCTCAGATCCGTCCTTTTTTTGCAAACCGTACTCCATGCTACGCACCTCTGTCTGTATTCCTTCGCCGCACAGCAGAATTTTCCGCGCACGCGCCTGTCCGCACCCTCCGGAGACCTTTTGTGTCATGAAAAATCCGGCGAAATTTCCTGTAATCGGGCAGGAGGCGAATTTTCCCCCCTGCTCACCGCGCGGCCCGGGTACTGCGTCAGCAGCTGGTTTCCATGCCTGGGCCTGATCGAGTAGGAGGCGGCTTTTCCTCCTGCTCGTCTGCGCGGCCCAGGTGCTGCGTCAGCAGCTGGTTTCCATGCCTGGGCCTGCGCAATAACACAAGAGAAAACTCGCGCAGAAGCGAGTTTTCTCCCTGTCTCCATCCCATATCATCCTGACCGTTCTGATCCGGGCCGTATCCGCGCCCCGGATACTGTTTTTATTCAGCCTCCAGGTACTGCGTCATCACATATCCCTCGATCGTAACGCCGCCTGTCGTATAACGAACCTTCGACCAGCCGTTGTCGAGGTTTTCAAGTACCGTCACTGAAAATCCCGTCGTCAGCATTCCGTAGATTGTTCCGTTCGTAGATGCCTCGCTCCGGACACGAACCTCCGTCGTCGCTTTAGCGGTTCCGTTGACCTCCGGCGCATTTTGCGCTGAATCCGCGTCATCCTCACCGCTCTGATCAGAATCTGAAGTATCCTTCTTTTTCAGTTTGTCCACATATTCCTGCAGATCTTCATCCGACGCAGCCGCCTCCTCAAGCTTTTTGTTGACATCCTTTATCATGCTCTGAACCGCTGCGGAAGTCCTCATTTTTTCGATAAAATCAGCCAGCTCCTGCGTACTTCTCTTATTGACAATGATCAGATCTCCTTCTTCGTTTTTCTGAAGATATTCATCGACCAGCGTAGGAGCCGGGGTCGCTATCCCGCTGATCTTCACATCAAAATACACATACACGATATAGGAATCCTTATCAAGCCCTTCCGCCGAGTATACCATGATATTGTCGTACCGCTCATAGGCATTGTTATTTCTAAGGTCCGCCTCATCCTCCGCGCTGAATGCCGGATTGATCTCCTTGATTGTCTCAAAATCTTTTTCGGCACGCGCGTTGTAATAACGTGTAATGACATCAAGAACAGCCTCATCATTCGAAACCAGTGTGATCCCGTCTTCTTCCTCTGATTCTTTCTCTTTATCAGCTTCGTTTTTTCCGCTTTTGTCATCGGCAGCCTGCTCTGTGTCCGAACGGTTATCCAGTACTTCCTTGTCCCTTCCGCCGGTAACCAGTTTCACCACAAAAAAAATAATAACGACCGTCAGCAAAACAGCCAGCCCAAGCAGCAGATATCTCAGATTATCGGATATCCATTCCTTGATATCTCCCAACACAGTTCATTCCCCCCCTGTTTCCACACTGAATATATGATCTGTTCCCTGAATAATCAGATAATATGTTTAATTCTAGCATATCGATACCTGATTGTAAAGTAGGGGGTTTCTTAAATATCTTCTGGGTTTTTCTTATCTGCCGGGAATATTTTCGGCCTTTGCAAAAACGGGATACCCGATAATTTTAAAGTGAACATTGTTTTATGACAAAGCCTGTGATATCATAGTTTCACAGATAAAGCAGCTGCCTGGCAGCAAAAAGGGACCGTCCGCAGGCGGCAGTATATAAGGAAAGAAGGCATAGTTATGATCGATTTTCAAAACAACGATGTAATCAAATTACGAAAAGTCTCCGAGGATTCTGTTGAAAAATACATTTCACCTCTGCTCGTGGATGGTGAGTCCATCATTGGCACGTATAAGGCGATCCGGGATTTTGTCGTATTCACTGACAAACGCATGATCACGGCCAACATCCAGGGCGTTACAGGAAAGAAAAAGGATTTTACCACCATTCCCTATTCCAAAATCCAGGTCTTTTCCGTGGAAACTTCCGGACATTTTGATATAGAAAGCGAACTGGAACTGTGGATCAGCGGCCTGGGCAAAATCCATCTGGAGTTTACCGGTGCCAGCGATATCCTCGCAATCGGCAAAATGATCGGCAAATGCTGCCTGTAATGGAGTGAAAAATGTGCGCCCGGCTCATTTTCGCGCCGGGCGCGTCTGTAAAAGCGGCAGTTTCCATGCCTGGGCCTGCGGGGCATAAACTGTCTTTATGGTTTCGGTTTCTTTTTCAGGATTTGGGATATTTTAAAGATCACAGCCGCCAGGACTGCCAAAAGCAGAGCCAGGCTGCCGGACATTCCATCCCAGACTCCCGTCGGGACAATCCCGTCTTTTGTATTTATAAAGACGGCCTGCGCGTCCTGTTCCCCAATCGTTCCTGTGTTCCCTTCCGCCTCTGTCTCATAACCCATAAAGCTTCCGTCCGTTTCTTCTATTTCATATCTGGTGCCGCGGGGAATATCTGAAATCTCTATGGTCTCCCCATCGGAAAGCATAAAAACAAGATACCCTTCTTCATCAGGCTCCAGGAGAAATTCCATATCTCCTTTTCGGCATGTCCAGGCTTTTGGCAGTTCCTGTTCTCCGGCCGTGAATTTCAGCCGGAAAGAAAACGGATAAAATCTGTCTCCCAGTCCGCCCTTTACCTGTTTGCTGACCCTGAGAACGCCCAGCGGCACGACTTTATGCCAGGTTGTCTCGGATGACACCTCTTTTTTTACGCCATTTGCGGAAGTAACGTGCGCCGTGTTCTCCAGCACTCCTTCTTTTGCAAGCACCGTGCAGGGCACCTCCATATGAGCAGTCTCTCCCGCCACCAGCGTTGAAACAGTAAATTTCAGGTGCTGTCCGGATATCTCCATTGAGACCCGCGGCGATTCGCTGACCTTCATCTGATCCCTGGGATCGGCAAACCACACCGTTATCTCATTTTCTTGGATCTTCAGTCCGTCGGGAATATCGTCCTCGACAATGACATCCGTCATTTTCCGGTCCTCACTGACGTTGGTTACTGCGATTTTATAGTCCAGCGTATCCCCCTGGTTCAGAACCGCCGGGTCCTCGCTGGTTCCGGAAGGAGGATCTGACTCCTTGTGCAGCTCCGGTTTTTCATCCGTGATCTCGGCCGTAGTGCGCGAGGCCAGTTCCGTCGGGTTCTCATCTTCTCCCTGTCTGGCCAGCACTTTTCCTTCATTGCAGGCATACACGGCGTCCAGAGGAATTTCTGTCGGCGCGCGCATCCGGATAAAGACCTCCAGCACCTGTCTGCCAAGCAGAACAAATTCTGATCCGTCCTCATTCTTTCTGCAGTCTATCGCGACCGCCGTAACCTCCGACAAATCCGCGGGCGGTTCCATGCTCCATACATCCGTCCGGTTCAGATCATAGTCCTCACCGGTAAAAGCTTCTCTGTCCTTTGTGGAATACCATACCACCGGACTGCAGTGTACGGCGTCTGATTTTCCGGTCAGCTTCCTGGAGGCCTCCCGCACATCGGCTCCCTCGAATGTCCCATGCCACTGGGATTTTATTTCCTGCTGCCCGCTGCCATCCTCCTGTATAAAGGAGCCTTCCTCCAGAAGATCAAAAAATATGATCCCTGAGCTCTTTGCATATTC